>CAZYSW010000047.1:0-10219 GCA_964650105.1 uncultured Nannocystaceae bacterium | reverse complement strand
CGGGATCGCCCTCATCGCGTTAGCCCTTCTCGTGGTCGGGTACGTCGGCGTCTTGCGTCTCATGCCCTGTTCATCGGCCACGCGACGCCGGGCGTTGCACCAAAAATGCAGATCGCCCGCGCAGCTCGCGAGCCGTGCCCCGAATCTGCGCTCGGGGCACGAGGGCGCGTTCGCGGTCAGCCGAACAGCTCGGGGATCGTGCCCTGGACCTCGCCGAGGGAGTCGCCTTCGTAGCCGACGGCCTGCATGGCGGTGATCAGGCACTGCGCCGGATGGGCGTTGTTGGTGCGGATGTGCCGGCCGGGGGAAAGACCGCCCGCGCGCCCCGCGACCAGCATGCACATCTCCTCGACCGAGTGGGCCTGGTTGGGCGTGCTGCCGTCGTCGAGCTGCGTGCCGTGTCCGCCCTCGGGGACGAACAGGATGGCGCAGTTGTCGAGGACGTTCCCGCTCCCCTCGGCGGTGTCCTCGAGCTTTTGGACCAGGTAGGCGTAGTGCTGGACGTGCCACTGCAGGCACAGGCTGACCGCGAGCTGGCCGCGGTTTTCGGTGTCACCGTTGTGCCCGACCTCGTGAAGGTCCGCCTTGATGGGCGTACCGAGCTCGCTGGTCGGGACCCACACGTTCATGTGCGACTGGAAGGCGGTGAGCTGAAGGGTGGCCGATCGGAACAGGTCGCACACGAACGCCATGTGGATGATGTCCGCGAACGTTCGCGCGCGCAGGGACTCGTCGCTCCACCCGGTGTTGGTCTCGATGTCGCCCGAACCGGCCCCGGCGTTGGGATCGCCCTCGGCGGGATCGGGGCCGGGATCGTCGAGCTTTTTGCACGCGCCGTCGCCCGGGTCGATGGCGGCGATCCGGTTCTCGAGATCGCGCAGCTCGTCGAAGTGCTTCTCCAGCCGGATGCGGTCGACAGCGCCGACACGGCCCAGCACGTACTCCCGCTTGTCGGTGATGAGCTCGAGCACGCTGCGGCGCGATCGCAGGTGGAAGTCCAGGATGGCCTGGTCCTCGGCGTCGTCCGGGGTGAAGTTGCCGAACAGGGTCATGTAGGCGTTGTAGGGGCTCACCTGGGGCTCGATCCGCTGACCCGGGCCGCTGTAGGACAGGTATTGGCGGCCCGCGAAGCTGTAACCGGCCAGATAAAACGACGGCTGGACCCGGAAGACCCCCGACTCGCCGCCGTGAAGGTTCGCGATGACCTGATCGGAGGTGATGCCGTTGGAGATGTAGTCGCTGGAGGTCGACCGCATGCCGCTGAGCAGCGGTGACTTCACGCCACCGTGAAACTCCCGGTAGGCGCCGCCCGGTGGGATCGCGCTGATGTCGGTCGGATCGGCCGAGCCGTCGTAGGGGATCCGCATGTTGGACACCACCGAGAAGTCGTCCTGGAGCGCAGCCAGCGGCAAGAGCGGGGTCGTCAAGGTGTACCCGGCCCCCACCTCCAGCGGCGCGATGTGGTGGCCGTCCTCGGTGATGTTCATCCCGTTGATGCGGCTCGCGTTCTTGGCCCAGCCGTCGCCGCCGAGCGACTGACCGGCGAACACGATCGCGTACCGCCGGGGAAGCTCGCCCCCGTGGGCGTACGCCGTACCGTTGCCGTTCAACATGCACTCCAGCACCGGAAGCCCGACCGCGACCCCACCGGCCCCCCGAAGAAACGTTCTGCGATGCAATCGAAACGTCATCGTCCTCGTCCTCCTTCTCTACTCGGTGGGCTCCCGGCGGAAGCCGAAGATGTCGTCGGCGACGTACTCGGCCATCATGGCCGCGAAGTCGCTGCCGCCGGCGGTGAAGGCCTCGGCCATCATGTCGACCCGCTCTTTTTCTTCTTTGGTGATCTCGCGCCCGTAGGCGTAGGTCATGTACTGGCGGACCGCGCAGGCGTCGATGCCCCCCGACTCCACCAGCCGCTGCGCCAGCTCGGCCGGCCCGGTGAACGCACCGATGCCCGGCAAGGCGCCCTTGGCCTCGATGATGCACTCGGGCTTGCCGTCGTCGTGCTCGCGAAACACCCCGGCGATGTCGTAGTGCTCGAGGCCGACCCCGATCGGATCGATCTGGTCGTGGCAAGCGGCGCAGGTCGCAATCTCGCGGTGCGCTGCGTAGCGAGCCTCCTTGCAGGCGTTGGGGTCGTCGGCGTCGCCGGGAGGGTTGTCCACGTCGACGTTGGGGGGTGGCGGGGGCACCGGGTTGCACAGGAGTCGCTCGCGGATGAAGATGCCGCGCTGCGTGGGGCTGGTGTCGGTGAACTTGCTGAACGCCGCCAGCACGCTGCCGTGCCCCAAGATGCCCGAGCGCCCCGTCCCCGCATACGAGACCCACCCTTCTCCGTTGGGTGGGCTGGGGAGCCCGTAGTGCTCGGCGAGGAAGTCGTCGACGTACGTCTCGTCCAGGGTGAACAGCGCCGAGTAGTCGAGGCGCTCGTCGAAGATCACGCGCTCGATGAGCGCGCCCGTCTCGCGGCTGAACGCGTTGGCCAGCTCGGCGCCGTGCGGGATGGCCCGGTAGCCCAGAAGCATGGCGTGGTAGCGCTTGATCTGCTCGCGCGCGCGCGGGCTCTCGATCATGCGCTCGGCGGCTGCCCGCCGGCCCTCGGGCGTCGAGAGCATGCCGTTGGCCGCGTCCTCGAGAAGGTCGTCGTCGGGGGTGCTGCCCCACAAGAGATAGGACATCCGGCTGGCGATCTCCCAGTCGTCGAGTTTGAACACGTCGGGCTCGGTCGTGGGCGTTCCCACCTCGATGCGGTACAGGAACTCCGGATCCTGAAGGATGGACTGGATGACCAGCGCGACCGCGGTGTAGAAGTCGTTGTCGACGTAGGGGTTTTCCTCGGTGGCGTACGCTTGCAACGTCATGTACGCCTCGACCTCCCCGTCGCGTAGCGGGCGTCGGAATGCTCGATAGCCGAAGCTCTCGATGAACTGCCGAAAGCAGTCCGCGTCGTCGGGTCCCGTCGGCGTGCACGGGACCAGCGCGTCGCGCCGCGCCGGATCGGCGACGAGGCGCTGCCCGACGTCGATGGCGAGGATCTCCAGGGACTCGATCAGCGTCCGCGACGGCTCCTGCAGGGCGTAGGCGTTGTCGAAGGGCGTGAACTCCGGCTCCCCGAGCACCTGCGTCGCGGGGCGGGTGTCGTCGAGCAGAAGGGCCATCACCGTGTTGTCGAACTCGGCCTGGGTGAGTCGCCGGGCCATGCTCGCCGGGACCAGCCGCGCGTTCTCCGGCGGCTCGTCGACGGGATCGCCGGTGTCCGATCCCGCGGTGTCGGTCGCTCCGTCGGTCTCGGTGCCGTTTTGCCCCGCGTCGTCGTGCGAGCCGCGGTAGCAACCCGAAAGCCCGACCGACAGCACGACACCCACGGTCACCGACGCGCGTCGAGACGCCGAGCGCCGCTCGTCGATTTCAGTCGCCATCGATCCTTCTCCCCTGCAGGGATCCATGGTCGCAGCAAGCTCGCGCGGCCCCAAGCGGTCCGTGCCGCGCGTCGACGGTTCGGCGCCTCGTGTCGTCGCGGGGGGCCGGGTTCGAGACGCCCGCGTCGGCGACCTCACCAGGAGTTCATCGCGACGTCGTCGATGGCGGGGCGCATGGGGAGGTTGGAGGTACGCGGGGCCGTTCGCGGGTCGCCGAACCCGGATCACCCGGTGTGGCAGCCGACCGATAACGCGCGTGCCGACCCGCGAGCTCCTTGGGGGCTCGGGGCCTCACTTCGTTTCGGCGCACCGGTTCGCACCTCCATCGACGCGTGCGAGGACGCGACGTGCCGCCCCCCGGTCACGACGGCGGGTCCAAGAAATCGGCCGCGCGCGCCCGCTCGAGCACCGAGGCGACCTCGGCAGGACCAAGCCCCATCTTGGCCAGCGCGTTCTCGACGGTGTCGTGCGCGAAGGTGCGTCCCCGGTACTTGCTGAGCAAGAAGATGCTCGTCGCGACGCTCCGCCCCATCGCCCGCCGAAACCCCTTGCCCTGGATGACCAGGTGTACCGAGGCGCAGTAGCGCAGCAGCTCGTTGATGTTCTCGCGCATCGAGGATCGCACCTCCTCGGAGGGCGGGTCGACGTGAGGGCCAACGACCGCGATGTAGCGGACCGGCTTGTTGAGCCGATCGTGGAGGGCCCTGGTGTCCGTGAGGATTTCCTCGGCGTCCGCCGCCTCGGGGACGATCCACTTGACGAAAAAGATGTCGTCGATGGCTCCTTTGACGCAAGACATTCAGCCTCTCTCCTTGCCGTTACGATTCGATGTGCGGTTGACGGATCGCTCTGCCCAGTGGGTTTGCCGGAGGTACAAGAAACAGTGGCGGAGCGCGTCCTTGAGGCTTCGCAACGTCTTGACCCCGTCGAGCTCGACGCCGATCCGGGTCAGGGTCTGGGCGACGTCCGGGCTGATCCCCGAGACCACGCAGTGCGCCCCCAGCATGCCCGACGCACGGATCATCTTCGCGAAGTGATCGGCGGTGGCGGTATCGACGATGTCGACACCCGTGATGTCGATGATCACGCACCGCGCCTGCTTCTCCACGATGGCCTGCAAGAGCCGCTCGGTCATGTCCACCGAGCGCTTGGTGTCGACGACCCCGACGATGGGGAGGGTCAACACGTCGTCCCAGATCTCGATGACCGGCGTCGACAGGTCGTGGATCGCCATCTGCTGGCGCTCGATGGTGCGCAGCTTCTCCTCCAGATCGGCGGCGGTCCGTTCGAGCTCCTGCAGGTACTGCTCGTTGGCCGCGAGCACCTCCGACAGATCGGAAGCCAGCGCGCGCAGCAGCTTCTCCACCTGACCGAAGTCGTCGTCGCGGTCGGGCATCATCGACGCGATCTTGCGCGCATCGAGGTCCCCGATGGCCATCGCGGACAGCACCTCGAGGAAGTTGCCCAGACGCGCTTGGCTCACCTGAATGGTCTGGTCTGCAGTCTCGGTCTCGGTCTCGGTCTCAGTCACGGCTCACCTCCGCGGAACGGGCGACCTCGTCGAGGTCGGTTTCGAGATCCACCAGGCCGACGAGCTCGTCGTCGTCTTGCTCGTCGACGAGGCCCCGTATCCCCAGCCCCTCGAGCGCCAGCTCCAAGTTCAATACCGTCTCGATGCCCTCCAGGCTGATGTCCATGGCCAACAGCGTCAGCGCGACCTCCGGTCGGATGCCCGAGAGGATGGTCCGGGTGCCCATCAAAGAGGCGGACCGCGCCAGGTCGGCCAAAACGGAACACAGATGACTGTCGACCAGCCACAGGCCCGACGCGTCGACGATGAGCGCCCGACAATTCCGTCGCTCGATGTGTCGCAAGACGTCGTCGGAGAGCAACGTCGCCTGCGCGTCGGTCAGGTCGCCTTGCAACGGGACCAACAGGCAGTCCCACAAACGTATGATGGGAACAGGGGTGACTTCTTCGTCTTGGAGTACGTTCATCGCATGTAATCTGCAACGACGATCGATGCGTCGTCCGAAGGCTTGGCATGAGTGTGGAGGAGGTTCCGAGAGGCGTCGGAGGCGGAGAGGGTACGGACCGCGTCGAGATCGACCCGAGACAGGCCGTCGCTGAACACTGCGATCCGATCGCCGTGGCGGATCCGCGCCCGGCTGGTCCGCAGGGCGCGAATTTTACGGCCCAGGATCCCCGGGGAAGCGACCACGGCGACCCGGGTCCCGCAGCTCGAGATCTCGACGTTGCCGACGATCGACAGCTCGACGACCCCGTTGCGGATCAGACACAGTCCCGAGGCCGCGCCCCGGGTGTTGCGCAGCGCCCGGTGCAGGCCCTCCAGGATCGCCGTGACCGAGCCGTCGAGCTCCACCTGCTCGAGGTACTTCATCGCCAGGTCGGCGACCACGGCGGCTCCGGGTCCGTGCCCCAGCGCATCGACGACGCCGAAGAGCGTCGCGTCTCCCCCGGTCCGGACCACGACCGCGTCACCGGACACCGAGTGTCCGGGACAGGGGCGATGCGCGTATCCGATGTCGAGGGTCACAGGTCCATCTCGAATTCCACGCGCGTCCCCGTGGGTCCCGCGTCGATGTGGAAGGCGTCGGCGAGCTTCTGCACACCCGTCAGACCCCGCCCCATGCCGGTCTTGCTCTGGTAGCGGCCGGACATGACCTCCTCGAGGTTGGGGATGCCCGGGCCCTGGTCGGACACCACCACGCGTACGCGGGGAGGCGTGCCGATCAACGAGATCTCGACCTCGCCGCGTCCCACGTACATCAGGACGTTCCGCGTCAGCTCGCTGAGCGCCGTGGCGGCGCGCAGCGTGATCAGCTTGTTGGCGCCTGCCTGCTCGGCGACGCGGCGCACGGCCAGGCGTGCCCTGCGAGCGGAGTGCTCGTCGACCACCTGGAGCTTGATGGCGTCGGGTAGGGGGAGCGCGTCGTTGAACACCTCGCGCAGCTCCGCCAAGAGCACGCTCCGCTCGGGCTCCTCGACGAACAGCCGCGCCCCGTAGAGGACGGCCTCCTCGAACGAGGCCTCGTTGTCGTTGGTCTCGCTGCGGCGCTCCTGGGCCCGTCGCAGGATGCCGCGAGCGGTCAGGTCCGTCGTGTACTTGCGCAGCGTGGCGACCAGTTTGCGCTCGAGTGGAGTCATCCGCGCGACCCCTTTCGCCCCAGGCGCTTGCGCGCGGTGACGACCAGCCCTCCGTGCTCGCCGCTGGTCGCATCGACGCGATCCATCAGTCGACGCATGGCCGAACCCCCTTCGCCCAGACCCACGCCCGTGGCCAGCCCCATCTCCGAGCGCGCCTGCGCCCCCGCGAACAGCGTGTGAGGCGCCTCCATCCCCGGTCCGGAGTCGAGCGACTGCAGCACGATTTCGCCTCCTGCGTCGGAGACGCGCAGCTCTCCCCGGCATCTGGCGTGGGTCACCACGTTCTGCACCATCTCCGCGGCGACCGTGGAGAGTGCGGCGGCTTCGGTGCGGGTGGCGCCCCGCTGTATGGCGAAGTGGCGCACCAGGGCCGCCGCAGTCAGTACATCGGCCCGACACGTAATCGGCATCCGTACGTGTTCCGCTGGTGTGGGCCGCGAACCGAGCGGGATTCCCGTCATGAAAGGCCGCGGGAAGATAACAGAACCGGCCCCGCAGACAACCTGTCCCACCGGACAGGACGCGGATGCGCACCGGGGGGCTCGACGCGCGCGTGTGCGTGTGTTCGTCGCGTGATGTCGCAAGCCACCGTTGCACCATCGACGTCCTCGAACGACGGCGCGCGACGAGAGGTGGTGCGGGTCCTGGTCCTTGGGACAGCTTGAAGAACGCCCACGTTTCACGTCTCGTATACGAGTTCGTTCGCGTCTCGTCGATCTCGCTGCTACCTTCTGGATCTCCGGAGGCGTTGCGGAAACCGGAGCCACTCTTCTCGTCTCATGCCTCAGCGTTCATCGGACTTCACCGAACACGACGTCGCCCCCCGCGTCACCGCGTCCGATGCCATCGTCGAAGTGTTGGCGGCCAGCGGATGCCGCCGAGCGTTCGGCATTCTGGGTGGAGCGGCCCTGCCGTTCTTCGATGCGCTGGTGCGTGGAGGGTTGCAGCCCATCCACTTTCGGCACGAGGCCGGGGCCGTCTTCGCAGCGATCGAGCACGAGCTCGCGCACGGTGGACCGGCGGTGATCTTCACGACGACCGGCCCGGGTCTGATCAACACGCTCACCGGCGTGGTGGCGGCGCGTTGGGACGGAGCGCGGGTGGTGGTCGTGTCCGCGGGAACCGGTTCGGACCGTCGGGGGCGCTGGGCGTTCCAGGAGACCAACGATCGGACCTTGCCCCAGCACGGGTTGTTCTCCGACGGTGGGTGGTTCGACTACGCCTGCGCGCTGCAGTCGCCCGACGAGGTCCCGGTGGTGGCGGCGCGCCTCCGCGAAGGCCTGGCGCGACCGCAGGGCTTCGTGGCCCACATCTCGCTGCCGCTGTCGGTGCAGGAGGCCCGGATCCCGCGGCCCAACTTTCCCGTCCAGCCCCGACCGCACGTTCCGGTCGCGGCACCGGAGTTCTTGGTCGACGCGTGTGCCGAGCAGATCCACGGGCGCCGCGTGTGTGTGTGGCTCGGCTACGGAGCGCGCCAGGCCTGGGCCGAGGTGCGACGCTTCGTGGACGCCGTCGGTGCGCGGGTCATGTGCTCGCCGCGGGCCAAGGGGATCTTTCCCGAGAGCGACCCGCGGTTTCTCGGCGTCACCGGCTTCGGTGGACACGAGCAGCTCTTCGACGCCCTCGCTGCCTTCGCCCCCCACACCACGCTGGTCCTCGGCAGCAGGCTCGGGGAGTTCACCTCGTTTTGGGATCGGCGGTTGGTCGACACCGAATGCCTGATCCACGTCGACCTCGATCCGCGCGTCTTTTCGGCCGCGTACCCCCTGGCGCCCACGCTGCCGGTCCAGGCGGAGATCCGGGGATTCATGCGCGAGCTTCTGGCGCGTCTGCCCTGCCCGCCCGTCCGCACCATCGGCAAGCGGCGCCTCCGCGCCCTCACGCCGCCGTTGCAACGCGTCACCCCGACCGTGCGTGCGAGCGCGTTGATGGGGAGCCTGCAACGCGTGGTCGTCGACCGCACCGACATCCCCGTGCTGTCGGAGGCGGGGAACGCCTTCGTGTGGACGACCCACGAGCTCTCGTTCGACCAGCCCGGGCGCTACCGTACGAGCATGGGGTTCGGCTCGATGGGACACGCCGCGGCCGGGGTGGTCGGCCTCGCTCTGGCCCGCTCGGGGCCGGCCCTGGCGGTGGTCGGAGACGGTGCGCTGTTGATGAACAACGAGATCAGCACGGCCGTCAGCCTGGGCGTACCCGCGATCTGGGTGGTGCTCAACGACGCCCGCTATGGTCTGGTGGCCGACGGGATGCAGGGGCTCGGCTACGCCCCGGTGGGGCTGGAGTTCTCGCAGGTCGACTTCGCCGCGTTCGCCCGCTCGATGGGGGCCGAGGCCGAAACGGTCCACCACGAGATGGACCTCGACGACGTCTTGCAAGAAGCGATCTCCGCCCAGTGCCCGTTCGTGGTGGACGTCCGCATCGACACCACCGAGCAGGCGCCGTTCGGCGCTCGCAACCGCAGCCTCGCCGACCAAAAGGGTGCCTCCTAGCAGGATCCGAAACGTCCCGCCGGCCATCACCCCGTCCCCCCCGCGACACTGCCTGCGTTGCTCGATGCTCGAACCATGTCCGATCTTCCTCCGGTCTCACGCCTCGCCGGCACCGCCGCTGACGGCGGCGCTCTGACCCCCCGCGACCTCTCCGACACCCTGCTCGCTCGACAGGAGCACCGACGATGAGCCGATCCGCGACCATCACCTCCTTGGCAATCGCGTTCCCCCCCACCATCCGCAAGAACGCGTGGTGGGAGGAGCACTACCCCGACCTCGTGCGGTCGGCGTCCGAGCAATCGCTGGCCAAGCTGTGGGCGCGCGAGCAGACGCGCAGCGCCTTCGAGCGTGCCATGGCCCCTTACGCCTCGGACCCCTTCAAGGGCTCCAAGGAGCGCCGGGTTCTCGCCGAGGGCGAGACGGCGGTGGACCTCGAGGCGTGGGCGGCCACCGAGGCTTTGGCCGCGGCCCACTACGAGCCCGACGACGTCGACCTGGTGCTCGTGGCGTCGATGCGGCCCGACACCATCGCGGTGGGGGATGCGGCCTTCCTGGTCCGCCGCATGGGGCTGCGTTGCCCCGCGGTCAACCTCGAGACGGCCTGCTCGAGCTCGGTGTTCGGGCTCGATCTGGCCTGCGCGATGGTCAGCAGCGGCCGACATCGGCGCGTCCTGGTGGTCGCGTCGTGCACCTACTCGCGAGACATCGATCCCGGGGACTCGCTGGCGTGGTTTCTGGCCGACGGCGCCGGAGCCTTCGTGGTCGAAGCCGCGCCCGACGGCTACGGATGGATGGGGTCCAAGAGCATCCACACGGCCGAGACCTGCGGGGCGTTCGTGCACGAGCTGGTGATCGAGGACGGCAAGCCCCGCATGAAGATGCGAGCCACGCGGGGCGCCGGCGCGGTCTTGCACGACACGGCCGAGCCCTACCTGACCACCTGCTGTCGCGGGGCGGCGGACGCCGCAGGCGTGCCGCTGCACGAGATCGACTTCTTCGTGTTCAACACGCCCACCGCCTGGTACGCGGACTTCGGCGCCGACGTGCTGGGGATCGAGCGCTCCCGCACGATCTCCACCTACCCCATCTACACCAACATCGGGCCGGCGCTGATGCCCGCCAACCTGTACCACGCCGCGT
>CAZYSW010000046.1:6980-18845 GCA_964650105.1 uncultured Nannocystaceae bacterium | reverse complement strand
GGGGCGGAAACGGGGGGCGGGGCGGCGACCTGCGGTGGCTCGGGCACCGGGGCTGGCTCGGGCACCGAAGGGGCTTCGGCCTTCTGCGGTGCTTCCGAGGGGGGCGTGGGCGCCGGGGCCTGCGGAGGTCGGGCGGGCTGAGCCGGTGCCGAAGCCTGCGGCGCGTCGGAGGGGGGCGTGGGCGTGGGTGCCTGCGGTACGTCGGGGACCTGCGAAGGCGCGGGAGGGGGCGTGGGCGCCTGCGGCACGTCGGGGGCCTGCGAAGGCGCGGAGGCGGGCGACGCCTCGCGCTCCGGCGGAGGTGCCTGCTCCGCCACGACCGGGCCGTCCTCGTCGTCCGACTCCGTCTCGGGGGCGAGGTGGAGCTCGTCGGTCATGTCCGGGACCTGGGTGCTCCGCACGTCGGTGAGCTCGGCGGTGGTCGTGCGCAGGCGCTGAGACAGCACGCCGACGAAACCCCACAGGAGCTTGACCGCCAACGGCGGCTCCTTGTGCATGATCTCCTGGAAGTCGTAGCGACTGATGCTGAGCAGCTTGCCGGGCTCGAGGGCGATGGCGGTCGTGGAGCGCGGCGACGCATCGATGAGCGCCATCTCGCCCAGATGGGCCCCCGCCTCGAGCTCCGCGAGCCGGACGTCGCGCTTGGTCAGCTCGATGCGGCCGCGCAAGATGACGAACAGCTCTTCACCCTGATCGCCTTCGCGAAACATGACCGCGCCGGGCTCCATCGTTCGCTGGCGCGAGATGTTCAGGATCCGAACGAGCTGCTTGTAGTTCAGGGCCCGAAACAGCGGCACGCTCTTGAGGGTGTCGAGCGTGAAATTGTGCTCGGCCGCGCGGCTGCCGTCGTCGTCACCCGCGACCTGGATCACGATCCCGGTGATGTTGTCCTTGCCACCCCGGGTGTTGGCGAGCTCGATGAGCTGGCCGGGGACCTCCTTGATCTCTCTGCGCTCGAGCGCTCCGCTGATGTCGTTGTCGTCGAGGTACTCGTACAGACCGTCGCTGCACAGGAGAAACGCGTCCCCCGAGATGATGTCGAAATCGAGCGTGTCGACCTCGACGTAGTCGTACACGCCCACCGCCCGCGTCATGGCGTTCTTGAGGTTGGCGTACGGGCTGTCCTCGAACTCGTCCGCGCGGATCTTGCCCAGCCGAATCAGCTCGTTTTTGAGGCTGTGATCCTCGGTGAGCTGGTACACGATGCCGCCCCGCAGCAGGTAGAGGCGCGAGTCCCCGACGTAGGCGATGAATCCGCGTGCCCCGATCACGAGCAGCACGACGATGGTGGTCCCCATCCCGCGCTTTTCCGGCTCTTGCTGGGCCTTGGCGTGGATCTCCTGGCAGGCCTTGTGGACCGCGTACTCCAGCAGCGTGCAGACCTCCACGTGAGAGCGCGGATCGTCGTCGTCGTAGGTGTCGAGGATGTCGCGCTCGGCGGCCACGACGTCACGCACGGTGTGCACCGCGATGGCGCTCGCGACCTCGCCGGACGCGTGGCCCCCCATGCCGTCGGCCACGATGAACAGCTTGAGGTCCTTGTCGATGAGGTAGTTGTCCTCGTTGACGCTGCGCTTGCGCCCGACGTCGGGGCCTGCCCAGTACCGGATCTCCATGACGTCTCGTGCGAGGATACCGTGAGCGCTCACGGCTCGTCGGGTCGAGTTCCCAGAAAGGGCGACAAGGGGCGATGGGCGGCGCCTAGCAGCAACAGCGTCGTCTCGAGGCTCTCCAGCTCGCTCCGGGTGCGCGGGATCCCGTCGAGCCACCCCCCATCGGGGAGCCCGAGCTCGGCGGGATCGGCCTCGTTCTCGCACCGCTCCTCGGGGACGGCGTCGAGCGCCTGCAAGAGCGCGGCATCGACGGCCGAGGTGCTGCGACGCCGGCTGGGATCCTCGGCCAGGTACCGAACGTACTCCACGACGCGACCGAGGCGACGCGCCGCGCACAGTCGATGGCGCAGCACCGACGCGCCGACGCTCATCCCGCGCGCGACGACGTGCACGGCGATCTCGCCCGGATGCCGGCTGCGATGGGCGAGCACCGGAGGGAGCAGATTGAACAGGCTCGGGTCGTCTTCGTCGCGCCCCATCACCACGAAGCGATGGGGAAGACCCGGCCCCCCCAAGACGGCGCCATCGAGGTCGGGCCGGCGCAGCCGAACGCTGACACCCCGGATCTCGGGCACCGCGGTCCGTTGCGCCGCGAGCCGTTGCTGCCGCGCCGTGCTGCGATAGGACGCGAGCCCGGGTCGAAGACGATCGAGCGCGGGGCTGCCCTCGAACGCGTGGTCTCCATCGATGACGTGCACCGGGGACCGCGGCCCTCCCGGAGGCCCGCCCCCGAGGGCTCGGCGGGCGGCGACCGTGTTCTCTTCGATCCATCGCGCCGCGCAGCGGAGCTCGGAAGGCGAGGGGGGCTCCGCCTGGGATCCCGCGACTTCGCGGGCGAGCTCGTTCGCGGACTCGACGGTCTGCAGGCGCACGTGAATGCGGTCGGCCCCTTCGCGATCGAGCACCCGCAACGCCGGCAAGAGGTGTCCCCGCAGCGCCCAGGCCATCGCCCAGGCCCGAACGTCGTCGGCCACCGGGTCGCGAAAATGACCCTCGCGCATGAAGTGCGTGGCGATCGCGAGCTCGCCTCGATGCTCGCCGGCGAGCCGACGCAGCTCCAGCCAGGTCGTGAGCGCCGAGCCCGTCGTCGGGTCGAGATAGGTGTCGACGGCGATCTCGGCGTCGTGGGGGCCCAGGCGTACGGCATCGAGCGGCGGCGCCGGCGGACACGTCGGCGACGCGGGCGCCGCCGCGGCGGCCAGCCAGAGCGCGAGGATCGTCCCGGTCAAGGGATGCCAAGCATGGACGCCGGACGCGGTTCCGAGCAAGGCCGAGATCCGCTCACCCCCGCGCGTGGCCGGCGGACTCCTGGTAGCCTCGGGCGGTGCACCGGACGTCGAGGGCATGGGCTCGGGCCTGCGCAGTGGCACTGGGGGTTGCGCACGTCGGCGACGCGGCAGCCGAGCCCTCACGTCGCGACGCGGCGATGGCCCCCGGCGACGCGATGCCGCCTCCGGTCGACGACGCGCCGCCGCCCACCGCAGACGGGGGGGATGCCCAATCCGGGCCCGAGGACGAGTCGTCGACCGGTGTGCCCTCCGAAACCTCGGCACCGTCCGCCGACGGATCGCCGCCGGTCGTCGGAGACGAGACGGGCACCGGCGTCGCGCCGACCGGGATTGCCGACGAGGTGGGCACCGCGGCCCCGTCGACACCCGACACGGCGTCCACCGAAGACGCCACGAGCCGCGACGCGGAGGCGACCGGCGCCGAGCCGGAGAGCTTCCGCTTCGAGTACGATCCCCTGCGCGACAGCCCGCAAGCCATCGAGAACCGACTGCGCATCCGGGGCGGGATCGCGCTGCTGGGGGTCGGGGCGGCGCTGGGCGCCGGGGCGCTGGCGATGGGCCTGTCCGATCCGTGCCATCGCCCGGCGGGCAACTCCTGTCAGACCGAGGCGCGCAACCGGGCCGCGGTCACCATGGCCGTACCCGCGGCAGCGATGCTCGTCGGAGGGGCGACCCTCGTCGCGCTGGGCGTGGTGGGACAGCGACGCCTTCGCGCCAGCGCGATCGCCCACGGACGGGGCGGCGGCGTGATGGTGTGGGGTCGTTTCTGAGGCTGGGCTCGACGGCCGAATCGGTTCGGTGCTCCTGGTAGCATCCCGCCGCCCGTGGAGATCGAGGTTCATCATCCGGACGCCGGCGACGCGCTCTTGGTCGGGCTCGCGGGGATGCTCGAGCGCCTCGGTGCCCGGGTCGTCGTCGAGGTCGGCGAAGACAACCTCGTGCGGCGGATCGGCGCCGAGCCCCGGGTGCTCGCGTTCGCCGACGACCTCGCGCAGCCGTGCGAGCCCCGGCAGCCGCCCGCGGTCGAGGTGAAGGTCGCGGGCCTGCCCAACCTCCTGCACGAGGCGGTCCACGTCGTGCTGGCCGAGCGCCTCGATGACGACCACGGCATCGACTACGGCGCGATTCCGTTCGATCTTCGCACCGCGCAAGGGCGCGCGGTGCTGTGGGAGGAGCTCGCCTGTTGCGTGGTGAGCTGTGCCTACGTTCTTCGACCCGTCGGCACCGAGGATCCGTCGTCGGCCTGGGCGCGGACCGTCGGCTGGTTTCGGGAGCAGGTGGAGATCCAGCCGATCTTCTACGGCTACGAGGACGACCCCACGGCCTTCTGGTCGGTCGTCCGCGCCTGCCATGCCCGGCGCCGAGGCGAGGCGGAGGCCGTGATCGAGCGGGCGTACCGGCGCATCGAGGTGGGCCTGCGCGAGCGTGGGCTGCAAGGCGCCGCGGTACCGTTGCGGCGACTGGGGCTCGACGAGCTGCTCGAGGCCGCCCGGACGCCGCGCTCTTGCGTCGCGCGAAGGGAAGGGGTGGGGTGAAGCAGCGCGTCGAAGGGCAGCACGTGTCGGGAGGGATCGGGTCGTGGGACCTGACGATATGCCTGTTCTTGGCCGCGCTCGTGGTGCGACTGCACTGGAACCTGGTGGTGCATCCGCTGGGCGACTACGTGTACTCGGACATGCACGGCTATCTGACCCGGGCCGAGCAGATGCTCGAGCAGAAGTGGATCCCGCGCGAGTACAACGGCTTTTATCCGTACGGCACGCACGTGTTCGTGTGGGCCATTCAGCGGGTGTTCGGGGCGGGCAACTTCGACGCCATCGGGACGGTGTACGCCGTGCTCGGTGCGACGGTGGTCGGCGCATCCCACCGACTCGCGCTGCGGGTGAGCCGTCGGGTCTGGGTGCCGCCGCTGGTGGCCGCGATCCTCGTGTTCTACTACCCCCTCGTTTCGCTGGGCGGCTACGTGCTCAGCGAGGTTCCCTTCAGCGTCTGTCTGGTCGTCGCGACCTGGGCGCTGTTTCGGTTGATCGACGAGGGCAAGCACCGCGATGCCTGGGTGGCGGGGATTGCCGTCGCGCTGGGTTTCACGCTCCGGCCGCAGATCATGGCCAGCGTGGCCGCGGTGGGCCTGTTTTGGCTGCTGTTTCGCCGCCACATGGGGCGGGTGCGCCTGGTCCACTGGGCGCAGGCGTTCGTCCCCATCTTGCTGATCGCGATCGTCTCCTCGATGCGACTCCATTACCACACCGGGCGTTTCGGGCTCATTTCGGAGAACGGGCGGTTCAATCAGATCTACGGGCGTTGTCACGTCAAAAAGATCACCGCGCATCCCGACGACCCGTCGCGGCGTCGCACCAGCTTCGGCCCGCCACCGCTCATCCAGCTCTCTCGCCGCACCGAGTGGCCGACGCTCGACCCCGCGTTGGAGCCCGAGATCGAGTACCGCGGGTACATCGGAGACAAAGCGATCCACGACGAGTACATCCGGCGCTGCGTCGAGAAGACCGGCGTGGTCAAGCAACTCGAGTACGGCCTGGTGAACGCGATGATGTTGTGGCGATACAACATCTTGTGGCCCGACTCGGGCAAGACGCAGTGGCAGACGCCGGCGCGCTACTGGGGCCGATTGCACGAGACGTTGTTCATGGTCGCCGCGCTGGTGGGCATGCTCGCCGTCCTGCGACCGCGCCGCGCCCTTCGCCACGCCCTGTTGGCCCTGCACCTTTGGGCCCTCACGTTCATCGCGGCGCTGTACTTCGGGGATGTGCGTTTGCGCACGCCTTATGATCCGTTCGTGATCCTTTTGGCCTTGGAGGTCTATGGCCTGGTCGGCACGGGCGCGATCATGGTCGTGCGTCGCCTCCTTCGGCGACCGCGAAACCTCGGGAAGAATGCCCCGGTCGAACCGGTTGCGGACGACCGCCCCGGAGCCCCCACGTGACGTCTCGTTCCAAGGATCGCCACCGCCTTCCCACGCATCGGATCGCCGGCCGGGTCCTCGCGATCGCCTTGCCCGTAATGGCGCTCGGCGTCGTGTGGGGGTTGCTGGCCGGCGAGGCCCAGGCTGCCGCGCCGCTGCGGATGAGCGTGCTCGACACCACCGGGCACCTCGTCGAGGGTGCCCTCAGTTGCGTCGACAGCCTGACCTGGAGCGGTCTGCGGGTCCTCGGCGTGCAGGGGGAGCACCCCTCGGCGGACTGCAGCGGTCTGCGAGGCATCGGTTTTGCGTTTCTCGGCCTGGCCGCGCTGGTGACCATCGCGCTCGGACGCATGCGGCTGCAGACCGAGCACAAGCGGCTCGAGCTGGCCCAGCGGTTCGTGGAGCAGGGGCTCGAGCCCCCTGGGGGTCTGTTGATGGGACCGGCCCGCGACGACCTCCGAAAGGGGCTGGTCCTGATGTTCGCGGGGGCGGGGCTGTTCGTGGCCGGTATGTTCACCGGAGACCGGGGGCTGGCCGCCGGCGGCCTGGTGCCCGAGTTCATCGGCATCGGCTACCTGGTGAGCTTTTGGTTGGCAGGCCGGTCGCTCGATGCGGGGGACGAGGGCCGATGACCACCTCGTCCCGGATGCTCGCGCTCGGCCTGGCCGCCTCGCGCACGCCGAGCACGGATCTCGACGCGCTCGACGAAGAGGCGCTGGTGCGCCTGGCCAGCCAGGGGCGTCGCGCCGCGTTCGCAGCCCTGGTGCGGCGACATCAGGGCAAGGTGCGGGGCCTGCTCTTGCGGCTGTGCTCCGATCGCACGCTCGCCGACGATCTGGCCCAGGAATGCTTCTTGCGGGCCTATCGGGGCATGGTGGGGTTCGAAGGGCGCGCGAGCTTCGGGACCTGGCTATACCGGATCGCCTACAACGTGTACCTCAATCACCGTGCACGGGTGCGTGACTGGGGCGTGCTCCCGCCGGACTACGATCGCCGCGCGGCGGCGCCCGAGGACGACCACAGCCCTCCGCGCGCGGACCTGCGGCGCGATCTGGAGGCCGCCATCGCCGGCCTGCCCGAGCGCTACCGCGCGGTGGTGGTTCTCTTTTACCTGCAAGATGTCAGCTACCCGGAGATCGCCGAGATCCTCGACCTCCCGCTCGGAACGGTGAAGACCCACCTGCATCGCGCCAAGCGGATGCTGCGGAGCCAGCTCCCGGGGTTCGCCGGAGCGGGGGACGAGCTGGGATGACCGCGTCCGACCACCGCCAGTCGCTCGAGGCGTTGCTGAAGGATCTCGACGTCGATCCCGAAGTGCTGCGTCGCGATCCCGCCGGCATGACGTGGTTGCCCGACGACGTCCGCACGCAGGTGGAGGCGACCCCTCGATCACGAGCGGTGTTCCGTGCCTTCGTCGAGCAGGAGAGGGCGCTGTACGCCGAAGCGGACGTCGGTGTGGATCCGTTCTTCACCGACCGCGTGTTGCGAGCGCTTCCCACCCCTTTGCGATTCACCGGGATCACGCCCCGCCGCCGGGCGATGGTGCTGGGAGCGTTCCATGCCCTGGCGCTGCTCTCGGCGTACGTCGTGTTCGCCTGGGCGGCCCCCGGCTCGATGGACTCGCTCGCGGCGTCCGCCCATCACGTCCTCGAAACGGGCCTCGATCCGAGCGGGCTGTGGATGGCCGCGGGGCTGGCCTTCACGCTCGTCGTCGCCATCGTGGCGGGCAGGTCCCATACTACGGCTGCATGAGCCGAGCCATCGCAGGCGCCCCGCGAGCGCCCGCAGCGACGCCGGAACGCCGCGTCCGCCACCCTCGATGGGCGGGAGTGCCCGACGCCACGTGGGACGACTGGCGATGGCAGCTCCGCAATCGGGTCACCACCCTCGAGGCCCTCGAAGCGCTGATCGAGCTGACCGACGCCGAGCGGGAGGGCATCCGTCGACGCGCCGGCGTGTTTCCGTTCGCGATCACGCCGTATTACCTCTCGTTGATGGGAGGGCCGACGTGCGGCGTGCGTCGACAGGCCGTGCCCCACGTCGACGAGCTCGTCGTCACCCCGTGGGATCTCGAGGATCCGCTGGCCGAAGAGGAGCACAGCCCCGTCCCGGGCCTGACCCATCGCTACCCCGACCGCGCGCTCTTGTACGTCACGCACAACTGCCCCGTGTACTGCCGGCACTGCACGCGGCAGCGCAAGGTGGGGGATGTCCACAGCGCGCCGAGCCTGGACATGCTCGAGGCGGCCTACGCCTACCTACGGCGAACGCCCGCGGTGAAGGACGTCCTGGTCTCGGGGGGCGATCCGCTGAGCCTGTCGGATCGCAAGCTGGCGGAGATCGTCGGCACGCTGCGGCGGATCCCGAGCATCGAGGTGATCCGCCTGTGCACGCGCAACCCGGTGACGCTCCCGCAGCGGATCACCCCGGCGCTGGTCGAGGCCTTGCGCCCCTTTCATCCCATCTTCGTGAGCACCCACTTCAACCATCCCGGCGAATGCACCCCCGAAGCCGGGGAGGCGCTGGTGCGCCTGGCCGATGCCGGCTTCAACTGCGGCAATCAGATGGTGCTGCTGCGCGGGATCAACGACGATGCCGCCACCGTCGAGACCCTCAACCGGTGGCTCCTTCGGCATCGTTGCCGGCCCTACTACATCTTCCAGTGCGACCCGGTGGGCGGCACCGCGCACCTGCGCACGCCGGTCGCGGCCGGGGTGGAGATCCTTGACGCGCTCCGGGGACGGGTGAGCGGGCTGGCGATCCCCCAGCTCGCGATGGATCTGCCCGGCGGCGGCGGCAAGATCACCCTGGTTCCCGACCGGCTGGTGCGGCTGGAGGGGAAGGTGCGCGTGTACCGGAACGCGGAGGGCCGCGAGTTCACGTACGTCGACGACACCTGATTTGCGTGCTATGCGCTCGTCGGCCGCACGCGCGGGGCCGTCGCGACGGCGAGCGAGGCCCGCGAACCCGTGCTCGGGCGTCCGCGGGATCGGGTGCATAATCGCGGCCCGGCGTCGTCCAAGCAGGCCCCGAGGGTTGGAGGTTCATGGGTTTCGGCAATTCCCTGAAGGCGTTCTCGATCGGACTGTCGCTTCTCACCGTCGCGGCGGCCACCCCGGCCCGCGCCGCGGAGGCCGACGCCGACGCGATCGACGTCCTGGTGCTCCGGGAGAACGGCAGCGGATCCGCGGCCACCGCGCAGAAATTCATCGACCAGGTGATGGTCTCGGTGGCGCGGGTGAACGGCTGGCCCGCGGCCCAGGGCGTCTATCACACCCAGCGCCGAGCCGCGCTCGCCTTCATCGAGGCCGAGCGCCCGCACTTCGGGATCCTGAGCCTCGGCGCCTTCTTGGCCCTCCGCAAGCCCCACAAGCTGGACCTGCTCGGGAAGGCCCGCATCAAGGGCGGCGGGGGCGAGCAGTACGTCATCGTCTCCAAGTCGGCGACCGATCTCGCCGGTTGTAAGGGACAGACTCTGGCCACCAATCACGGCGAGGATGCGAAGTTCATCGACGGCGTGGTGGCCGGAGGCGATTTCAAGCTGTCGGACTTCAAGGTCGTCCCGACCCGACGCCCGCTGCAGACGCTCAAGTCCGTGATCCGCGACGAGGCCACCTGTGCGCTGATCGACGATGCGCAGCTCGCCGAGCTGTCGAGGCAAGAGGGCGGCGCCGCTGTGAAGCCGGTGTGGTTCTCGAAGACGCTGCCGGCGATGGTCGTCGTGGCCTTTCCGACCGCGCCCGCGGCCGAAGCCAAGGCCTTCAAGGCGAACCTCTCGAAGGTCTGCCAGGGCGAGGGCAAGAGCGCCTGCGCCTCGGCGGGCATCGAGTCGCTCGAGGCGGTCGACGCCTCGGCGCTGTCGTCCGTGATCAAGGCGTACGACTGACCGGCGCATCGGCGGCGCAGGGTCCGTTCTCGGCGGTGACCTCCGCGCCACGGCCATGATGCCGTCTCGCCCGACGACCATCGTCCGGGCCGCGGGTGTCGACGTCGCCGGCAGGGGACCGCAGGCGTCGCGTGGGGTGAGAACGCCGTCGTGTTCGGCGTGGATCGGTCGGACGTCCGCGGCGCGTTGGAGGTCGCCGGCCACGGACCGGCAAGGCGCATCGGAACGGGGCTCCGGGTTCGGTGAACGCGACGCGGCGCACGATCCCGCCGTCGCGGTGCAGGGTGTGGTGAAGCGCGAGCTGCGAAACGTCGGTCCCCGGTGGTCTGCGGATCGTTCCTGGCTCCGTCCGTGACGCGCGTTCGGCAACGCGGTGTGGCAATCTCCCCAGTCGTGCGTTTCGCCGTCGCCTTGTTCGCCGCACTCGGGTGCGCCTGCGTGCCCAAGAACCCTGGGGCCTCCGAGGTCACGCCGACGCTGGCCCACGCCGGCGAGCAAGCGGATCCCCTGGCCATCCTCGACGAGCTCGATCTACTCATCGCCGAGGGCAAGGACACCGAGGAGGACCGGGTCTTCGCCTACCAGCGCGTACGGTCGGCGCCCGACGACCACAGTGCGGGCTATGCCTTCGCACGCGGGGCGCTGGCCGGGCGGGTGGCCGAGCTGCGCGGGGTCAAGGCCGGCAAGCTCGTCACCGAGGCCGAAGCGTGGGCGCGCAAGAGCCTCGAGCGCGATCCCGACTTTCGCGACGGCGCGGCCAAGCGAATGCTCGGCACGCTTTACGTGATGGCCCCCGGACGCCTCGTCGAGCACGGCGACGCCGAGGACGGGCTCACGATGCTCGAAGAGCTCGTCGCGGCACGTCCCGACGATCCCCGCAACCACTTGCGGTTGGCCGAGGCCTACGTCTATTTGGGCGACCCCGATCCCGGGATTCCCTTCTTGTGCCGGGCGCTGCGGGATCGCGAGGCGTTTCGACGCGACGAGCAGAAGCTCCTCGATGCACTCGTCGCCGAGGTGGGGGGAGAGGACGCGCTCGGCTGCGCCGCGGGAGGCGGCGGGTGAGCCCCGGGCCGGCGCGTGCGCGTGCTCGGGCGAGCCGCTGGGCCGTCGTGATGGGCCTGCTCGTGGTGGGTGGGCTGCAGGCGGGTTGTCACGCCCGCATCCCCCGGTTGGTGGCGCAGGGGCGCCACGACGAGGCGATCGAGCTGGCCGAAGCAGGACGCCGTCGCCCGCTGGGCAAGGCGGCGCGGGCCTGGGCGGCTGCCCTCGTCCACGCCGGACGCTCCGACGAGGCGCACGCGGTCTTGCTGAAGGATTTCCGGCGCGGAGGAGGAGTGGCCTCGCTCGTCGCCCTCGCCGACCTCGAGCGAGCCGAGGGGTACGACGGCCTGGCGGCGGTCCACTACGCGCGGGCGTTCGACCTCGATGCCCGCGCCGTCTCGGGCCGGACCGACGTCTGCACCTTGCTGTCGCGGCGTGCTCAGGTACTGCTCGGGTTGGGGGACGCGCTCGCGGCCGAGCAGGACCTGCGTCGAGCCGAGCGCGCGTGTCCGGGCGAGCGTGGACTGGGCCAGGAGGCCGAGCACGCACGACTGGCTCGAGCCATCGACGAAAATGCGGATGCCCAGGTTCGGGCGCGAGCCCGCGTCGCGCAATGCAAGCGGCCCGACTGCAGCGAGTTCGACGAGCGCCGACGCATCGCGGACATCGAGCAGACGCTCCGCGTCGCGCACGACGGACCGCTGGCGGCCTTGCGCGAGACCGCGGCGCTGCTGAATGCCCAGGTGCCCGCACAGGCCGTGGTGCGACTGCTCGATGCGGAGCTGCGCGGGCGACTCGGCCCGTGGATCCTGTCCGACGACGAGCTCCGGCGCCTGGTCGGGGATCAAGGGTGGGGCGCCTTCGCGCCGATCGTGGCCGGGCTGGGCGAGCCCGAGGCCGCGTGGGTCCAGCTTCGCCTGGCCCCCGTGATCTCGGACCTGCCGATTCCACCGTCGCCGCGCGGGGGGCCGGCGATCGACGACAAGTGGGTCGACCAGGCGCAGCTCGCCCCCGACATCCAGGCCTGGCGGATCCATCTGTGGCGCGGGGACTTGCCGGCGGCCGAGCTCGCGCTCGCGGCTCGATTCAGACCGGTGCGCACCGAGGCTCCCG
>CAZYSW010000046.1:0-6970 GCA_964650105.1 uncultured Nannocystaceae bacterium | reverse complement strand
CGCGGCTTGCCTCGGCGCATGGGACACGAGCTGCCGAGCCCGGCCCCGATGCAGGCCCGGCGCACTGGGGGGCGCGCGTCGAACTCGACGAGGAAAGCCTGCCGGCGATGTTGCTGCTGGCCCGGCTTCGTCACGCGGCGGGGCACGAGGACCTGGCACTCGAGCTGTCGCGACACGTGCTGGGACGCGCCCGGGCGCTCGACGTGCCGAACACGATCCGCGTCGCCGCCGAGGAAGCCATGCACGCGATCGCCTTCGGCGAGCCGTGGACGGCCCTGGCGTTGCTCGACGGCCTCTCGGCGGCCGAGCTCGTGCCCATCGAGCGGACGGCAGCCAGCGCCATCTTGCTCTCGCGGGCGTTTTGCGGCGGGGCCTGTCGCGACGATGCCGATGCGGCGCTCGTCGAGCGGGTGATGGGCGAGGCATGGGTGGCCTCGACCGTGGCGCGGCTGCCCACGCTGGCGCTCGAGGGCAACCCGAGCCTCGACGAGGCCGACGGGTGCCCCCCGTTGTCGGCCCTTTTGGAGGCGGATGCCGAGGGCGATCTGCCCCGAGCCCTCCGGCGTGCGCGGCAAGACGTGGGCGCACCCGAGGTCGGCCGGATGCTGGTGTCCGCGATCGCGGCGGACCTCGGGCTTTGGTGCGCGGGTCGAGTCGCATTGCCGCTGCTGGCCGAGGCACGGGCCGAGCTGCGCGCGGGCGAGCTCGCCGAGCGCCTGGCTCACGCGCCGCAGGACGTGTCGACGACCACGTTGGAGGTCGTCGCCGGGTTGGCGCTGGTAGCCGGGCAACGCGACCGCGCCGAGCTCCTGTCCCGCGCGGCCGCGGGGGCGTCGACCGATCCTTCGAGCACCTGGGCTCGGCTCGCTCGGCTCGCACACGCGACCGGCGATCGCGAGCGTGAGCTCGAGGCATTGCGCGAGCTGGTGCTGCACGCTCCCGATCTTCGACACCCCGCGGCCCGACAGGCGCTGGTCCTGGCCGCGCTGCGGGACGTTTCGCGCGCGGCCGAGAAAAAGAGCCCCCTCGATCGCGAGGCGTTGTCGCGTGCGGTCGGGGAGTACGTGCGAGGGCACGCCCCGGCGCAGCGATGGGCGGTGATCGAGGCGCTGGTCGATGTGGTCGTACGCGCGTCGTGGGCGACGCCGGAGGTTCGCGAGGCGCTGCTCGACGCGTTGCCGACCGAGGACGCCCGGCTTCGGCACGCCCCCGCGGTGGCGCGCCTGACGGGGACCGTCCCCGAACGCTTCGGGCCGCAGGATGCGACGATGCTCGCGTTGGCGATCGCGGCGCGTCGGCAATCCGACATCCCGGTGGCGATGCGCGTGGCGGGTGACGCGGTGACGCTCGAGCCGGCGCGGCTGGCGATCGCTCGTCATGCCCGCGACTGGTCCACGCGTCGGCGGTTCGCCATCGCGGTCGCGGTTCAGGGCAGCGCGCGAAGCCGCGCCGAGGCCGTCGCGGTGCTCCGCGAGATGACGAGCAGCGCGCCGGACCGACGGCGGGCCATCGACGAGCTCATCGCCCAGCGACCGGCTGCTCTGGAACCGGGACTCGGCAGCAGCGACGGCTTTGCGCGAGCCTCGGCGGTCGTCGACGATCCGGAGGTGCTCCTTCGGCTCCTGTTCGGGCTCGATTTGGAGCCGGCCTGGGTCGCGCGATAAAAAGGCTCGTCATGCGCCGCGGTGCGATCATGGCGGCGGCCCTCTTTCTCGCCATGGCGATGGGCGGTGCCGCGGCCGTCGGGGCCGACGAGGCTGCGCGTCCCGTCGTACGGCAGCTCACCCGGCTCGAGCTGCGGACCCTCGCGTATCTCGCGGGGCTGCGGACGCAAGAGGGTGCCCCGCTGGTGGAGACCCCCTTGCGGGCGACGGTCGTCCAGGAGGGCGGACCGCTGTGGGTGTCCGACGTGCTCGCGCGCGAGCTCGTCGCCGACGACGTCTTCGAGCCCACCGACGGGCCGCACGTCGTACGGGTCGAGGTGGTCCACCACGGCGCCGCGTGGGCCCTGCGCCTGGCGCTGTTTCGACAGGGATGGGACCTGCGCACGCCCGTGGGCGGTCGCTTCCAGATCGCGCCCTGGGTCTTCGTGGGCGGCGCGCTCTCGGGGGCGCTCGCCGCGGCGCGGGTGCGGAGGATCGGTGTGGGGTTGCTGGTCGCCGGCGTCGTCGCGCAGCTCGGCGCCGCGAGCCTGCGGTGGCCCGAGGTGTTGCCGCGATGGAGCGCGATGGAGGCGATCGGCCACGGCTTGCTGGCCCGCTGGGTCGTGGAGCTCGCCGTGCGGCTCTCCGATCACGCAGTGCCGATCGGCATCGGGATCGTGGTGCTGTGCCTGTTGCTGGTCGTCTTCGATCACCGTCGTTCTCCCCGTCGCGGTGGATTGCTCGTCGCGTCGGGTGTCGCGGGGCTGCTGGGGGGGCTCGCCGCCCTCGAAGCTGCGGTCCACACGGGCATCACCGGTTGGGCCACCACGTCGTTGGGGGCGACCGCGCTGGTGGGGACCCTGGGATTTTGGGCGGTCGCGCTCCTGCTGCTGCGGCGACGCGCGGACGGATGACGATGCGTCGGACCTTCTGCACGCTCGCCCGGGGGATCGCGGTCGGACTCGCGCTGACGGCCTGTGGGGACGATGCGGTCACCCCCGCCGAGCGCCCGCGGGAGGTGGCCGCGGAGCCGCCGTCGGTCGCGGCTCCGGTTGCGCGCGTCGAGACGGCCGATGCGTGGCTGGATCTCCTGGCCCAGCGGCCCAGCGCGGTGCTCCTCGATCGGGGGCGCATCATCGTCGACCTCGACCAGGAGAACGCACGCAAGCACGTCGCGCTGGCCCATCGCCATCACTGGCGGCTCGGCGTGATGGTGCCGGGGACCGCCGGCGGGGCGATCGAGGACCGGCGCGCCGGGGTGATCGTGGGACGGACCGCCGCGCTCGACGTCCCGCTCGACGGCGACCTCGCGCCGAAGCTCCACACCGCGACGGAGACGTCTTCGGGGCTCGCCGTGGCCATCACGGTCCGCGGGCTGGTCGATCGCCAGTCGGTCACCGTGCTGTGGAACGAGCAGCCGGTGGCCCACCTGCCGCTCGGGATGGGCTGGGAGCGTCGCACCGTCTCGTTGCCGCCCGCGGTCGTCCGGCCGGGGGACAACCGGCTGCGGCTGCACTTTCGACACGTCGGGCCCTGGGGCGAGCTGCCGGAGGTCTCCGGCGCGGTCGCGCGCGTGGAGATCGGAAGCGAGGGGGCGATCGCGAGCATCGAAGGCGTCGAGCCGCCCTCGGCGGTCTACCGAACGCGGCCCGGTTCGGCGCCGGGTCGACCGGTGGTGGAGCTCGGGTCCGGGTCGGCGCTGGCCTACTACGTGGTGCCGCCGCGCCGCGCCAAGCTGATCCTCGATGTCCGCGGGCAGGGGGCCGTCGACGTCCGCGTCAGCAGCAGCGAAGACCATGCCGCAGGGCGTCGCCCCACCGTGCTGCTCGACGAGCCGCTGCGGCCGACCGGGCGCCGGGCGGAGCTCGACCTCACCGCGTGGGGGGGCATCCCGGTGCGCATCGAGGTGCGGGTGCGTGGGGAAGGGGCGACGGCCACGATCTCCGCCGCCAAGATCGTCGCCAAGCGATCGGTTCCGGTCGATCGACGCGAACGCAAGCCACGGGACATCGTGATTCTGACCATCGAGGGGGCACGCGCCGACGCGTTCGCCCTGGGCGCCCGCACCGGTCTACCGACCTTCGAGGCACTGTCGGCCGAGGCGTTGGTGTTCGATCGCGCCTACTCGTTGTCACCTCAAGCGGTCCCCAGCCACGCGGCGTGGTTGAGCTCGGTCGTTCCGCCGGTGCACCTCACGGTGCGCGGGACCTTCGTCGCCGACGGCCAGGTTCTGTTCCCGGAGACGCTGTCACCCTCCCAATTCTTTCGTGCCCTGGTCACCGCCAACAACTACGTCAACGCCGAACGAGGCCTGCTGCAGGGCTTCGACCGCGCGATCGTGGTGGGGAGCGAGGCCGGTCAGGACAACAACGCGCCGGCGGTGATCACCGCGGCGATCGAGACCATGAAGTCCCGCAAGGAGCGCTGGCTGCTGTACGCCAACGTCTCCGATCCCCAGGCCCCCTACGAGCCGCCGCGCGAGATGGTGCCCGATCTCCAGCCCTTCGTCGGAGCCCCCATTCCCCGCCAGACCCACATCTGGGTCGGTCGCGTGAAGACCAAGAAGACGGTGCCTTCGGAGCAGGAGCTCGAGTACGTCCGCGAGCTGTACCGAGGGGAGCTGCGGTTGGTGGATCGCGAGCTGGGACGCCTCCTCGACGCCCTCGAGGCCGCCGGCCGCCTCGACGAAGCGATTGTCGTCGTCGTCGGAATCCACGGCGAGGAGTTCTTCGAGCACGGGGGCGCAGGTCACGATCGCACCCTCTTCGAGGAGAGCCTGCGGGTTCCTCTGGCGATCCGGGCGCCGGCTTCGCTGGCTCCCGGACGGGTGGAGACGGGCGTCGACCTCCTCGATCTCGCGCCGACGTTGGCCGACCTCATCGGGGTGCCGGCTCCACACGGTTGGCAAGGCGAGAGCCTGGTGCCGATCATCGACGATCCGGAACCGCCTCCGCGTCTGCTCGTCGCCTATCTGGGGGATGGAAGTCGTGCGGGCATCGTGGGCGACTTCAAGCTCATCGCCGGACCGGGACGCGCCGAGGCCTTCTACGATCTGCGCGAGGACCCCGGCGAGTTGCGGGATCGACTCGCCGATGGCGGGGTGGCGTTGCGTATCGTGCGAACCGCGCTGGCCTGGCAGATCGGGCACGAGTCGGTCTGGCGTCGGGCGCGGTGGGGCACGGCGGCGAACCTCCGGCCGGCGTTTGCGCTCGATCTGGGGATGTAGTAAAGCGGCCGGCCATGGCTCGTGGCGACGTGCAGGACGCGCTGGACGCGATCCCCGGTCTCGTGAAGAACAAGGATGCAGCCGCGTTGGTCGAGCTGGCGGAGCATCCCGACAAGCGGGTGCGCAAGGCCGCAGGCAAGGGGCTGCACGCGCTCAAGAGCAAGGGTGTGCCGATTCCGGAGCGCAGGGCCAAGTCCTGGACGCCCGGGGATGCGCTTCGGTCGCTGCGGGGCAACCTCGAGCCGGCGGCGATGGTCGAGACCGACACCGTGCCCGGGCTGACGCGATTCATGCTCAGCCTGCCCGAGCCCGAAGAAGGAGCGCGTCTGTTCGTCGCGACCCTGGGGCCCGACGATCGTGTGCTCGCCTTCAATGCGTACTGGCAGACCGACGGGCAGCGGGCCCGACTGGTCCGAGACTGGCAACGGCGCGCTGGGGACCGCACCCTTCCCGTCGATTGGGTCCAGGCGCGAATCCGGTGGGCGCGGGAGCGAACGATTGCCGAAGGTCTGTCGATACCGCGCGCGCTCGACGATGCGCTTCGGTACATGGGTGAAGAACCGAAGGCGCGGCCCGATTCGTTCCTGCCCCCACACCTCGAAGGCGCCGAGCCGTTCGACGCCGACGAGATCGACGAGGTCATCGCGACGCTGAACATCCCGATGTGGCCGCCGATGGTGAACCTGGACGCGGTGCTGGCCAACGCGGAGCGGATTCATGGCGACAAGCCGCAGCCGACCAGCGACGACGAACGCGTCGCCTTGCTCACCGAGGCGGTCGCAGGCGACGAGGAGGCGCGCAAGGGCTTGAAGGGTCCCATCGCGAACGCGCTCGACGACGTCGCGGTTGCGGCGTGGATCGATGGCGAGACGAACCTGGCTCGAGCGGCGAGCGACATGGCGCGTACCCTGCGAGACGCCGACGCCCCCGAGACGCTTCCGTGGGTCCCGCGTTTTTTGGGCTATCAGATCGCCAGCTTGATTCGGGCGATGGGAGGCCCCGATGCCGTCCGGCAAGCCGCCGCCCAGGTCCGGGGTGACGACCACGATCACGACCACGAGCACAAAGGGTCGTCCGGCGCCGAAATCGGGTAGCCAGCGCTTTTTCGACCTCCTGGCTGGCTTTGCGCCGCCTCGTGCGGCGGACGGATCAGCGCGCGGTGCAGTGGGCCTGAACGAACTCGTCGCTCACCAGGGTGATGACGAGCCGCTGGGCGCTGCGGCTGCGGTTGATCCGTTGCTTGAGCGTGCCGCCCACCACACCGTCGAGAAGGCAGGCGGCACTCAGCGCGCCCGCGATGTCGCCGGAGATGAGGACGGCAAAGCCCAGATCGGTCCCCAGCGTGGCGCGGGCGGTCGTGCCCGCATCGAAGGCGTGGCTGGCCAGGGCCTGGCACGCGGTCTCCACCGCCTTGCGCTGGCGCCGGGGAAGGATGTTGCGCAGGTTTGCCACCAGATCCTTGAAGCGGCGGGGATCGGGATCGGCGGTCATGGGGTTGAAGACCTCCACCACCTCGAAGCACGCCGACAGCAGCAGGTCCATGTCCGGAGGCGATACGGCACGCGACCGCGGTCCGCCCAGCGCCGCGCGAGCGACGGCCACCGCGACCAGGCCACGCCACGCGGTCATGTCCCCCTGGTTGAACAAGTTCGTACCCAAGCGGACCGAGCAGATCGGATCGTGGATCAGGATGGCGGTGTTGTGGGTGCTGGAGGCGTTGATGCGTGGTGGCCGAACGCCGATGATCTCCGTGAGTCGTCGGGCGTGGGCCGCCAGCGCATCGCCGTCGACGTCGCGCGGAACGGGGTTGGCATCGACCGAGTTCACCACCGGGAAGTCGCGTCCGAGGCGACCCACTACGCCGTCGATGGCTTGAAGGAGTCCGTGCAGATGACCCGGCTCGCGGTCGTCGTACAGGCCGGCGCGCAGCGAAGGCGTGTCGAGGACTTGTCGTAGGCCGCCCACGCGCGCGGGGGGCAGGGGCTGAGCGTCGTCGGGAGACTCGATGGCTCGAAGCAGCGCGCCGGCGATCACGGCCAGCTCGGGCTCGGCCGGCTGGGCCACCTTCGCCAACAGGTTCAGGTCCCGCAGAGAGTGGGCA
>CAZYSW010000045.1:0-19011 GCA_964650105.1 uncultured Nannocystaceae bacterium | reverse complement strand
GGCTTGGTCTTGGTGGTCTTGCTGCGTTTCGCCGCGGCGGGCTTGGTCTTGCCGGCTCTTTGGGCGCCGGGGGTGGTCGCGGCCGAAGCACGCTCGGGGGTCGCCCGTTCGGCGCGGGTCTTCTTCGAGGGGGAGGTCTTCCCCTTACCCGCTCTCTTCGCTCTCGCGCTCATGCCTGGTCTCGTTTCCGCAGTGGCAGACGGCCGGCGCACACGACATCGACCCACGCCGCGCCCCCCTCGCGACGGATTTCGTGATCGTTGCGGTGGGGCGATTGCCGCGCCGAGCAGCGCCCTTCGGGTCGGCCGAGCCTAATGCCTGGGCGCCATGCGGGTCAACGCAAATCGCGCGCTACACGCAATCCGAAACCCTCGGGGAACGTTCCTGGGGGGCCCTCCCGCCGGTCGGCGTACGTGGGTCGGAAGCAGGGGAGGGTGGTCGCCGACGAATGGCCCTGGCCGAGCGCCGCTCGTGGCCGCGCCGGCGACGGGGTGTTCGCGTTCGAGGTGCTCCACCCGGCGGTCGTGTAGGCTCTGCCGCCGTGCGATCGGCCAGCGCCTTCCGCTCTGTTCCTCGGACCGGCGTCATCTACGTCACGACCGAGGCGTACCGGCACGGGTTCGATCCTGGGGATCCGGCGTGGTGCAACCTCGGCCAAGGACAGCCCGAGACCGGCGAGTTGCCGAACGCGCCCCCGCGTCTGAGCGCGATCGAGCTGTTCGGAGACGACCGGGACTACGCCCCGGTGGCGGGGATCTGGGAGCTGCGCGACGCGGTGGCGCAGATGTACAACCGCCTGTTTCGGCGAGGGATGGGCTCTCGATACGCCGCGGAGAACGTGGCCATCTCCAGTGGAGGACGCGCCGCGCTGACCCGGGCGGCAGCCAGCATCGGCTCGATCAACCTGGGTCACTTCCTTCCCGACTACACCGCGTACGAGGAGCTCCTCGAGATCTTTCGGGCATTCACGGCAATTCCGATCCTGCTGGAGCCCGAGCGCGGCTACACCTTGCCGACCGCGGAACTCCGCCGCGAGATCACCGGGCGCGGGATCTCGGCCTTGCTCCTGTCGAATCCCGGCAACCCCACGGGGAAGCTCATCGGTGGAGAGGCGCTTCGGGGGTTCATCGAGACGGCGCGCGAGCTGGACTGCACCTTGCTCATCGACGAGTTCTACTCGCACTACGTGTGGGAGAGCAGTGCCGAGCTGCCCGTCGAGACCGCCGCTCGGTACGTGAAGGACGTCGACCGGGACCCCGTGGTCATCTTCGACGGCCTCACCAAGAACTGGCGATATCCGGGATGGCGCGTGGCTTGGACGGTGGGGCCTCGCGCGGTGATCGACGCGGTGACGAGCGCGGGCTCGTTCCTCGACGGCGGCGGGAGCCGACCGCTGCAACGGGCGGCCATTCCGCTGCTCGAGGACGACTACGTGAAAGCCGAGACCCGGGCGATCGCCGCGGCCTTCCGACCCAAGCGCGACCGGCTGGTGCAGCGCCTACGCGCCATGGGGATCGTGGTGGACGTGGTGCCCGAAGGGACCTTCTACGTGTGGGGGAGCCTCCGGAACCTGCCACCCCCCCTCGATCACGGGATGGGCTTGTTCGAGCGCGCGTTGGAGCGCCGGGTCATCACCGTTCCGGGTGCCTTCTTCGACGTCAACCCGGGCAAACGTCGACGGCCCGACGGATCGCGGTTCCACGGCTACACCCGGTTCTCGTTCGGCCCCTCCATGGAGGTCCTGGAGACGGCGTGCGATCGACTCGAGGCACTCGTCGCCGAGCATCGCCGAGCGCCGGGCGCCCCGCGGCGGGAGGCGAATCCCGCGTGAGCGGTCGACGGCTCAGACGCAGATCGACCCGCCCGTGACCTCCCGGCACACCATCCCGGCCGGGCACGACTCGCCTCCTGCGCAATCGAGCGCGCAGACCTCGGCGGGCGCGCCCATCAGCATCAGGGAGAAGCACACGGGCGTCGCGGTCCCACCCGGGCTCGGCTCGCAATCGGTGATCGGGTCGACGCAGTCGTCCTTGCTGCAGAACCCGTCGATGGGAGCCTGTTGCTCGTCGAGCACCGTGATGCATGCGTCCTGTCCGATGCACTCGGCCGTGGACAGACAATCCGAGTACATCCCGCTTTCGGGCTGCATGCCCAGGTCGGCGGTGGTGCCCGAAGCCGCATCCTCGCCGGGGTCCGTCGTCGTGGTGGAACCCGGCGATGCGGTGTCGTCGGAGCCGTCACCGTCGGAGGCCCCCGGGGAGGTATCGTCGGGGTCGGAGGTGAGCGACGTGGCACCGCCGTGGCTTGCCGTGCCGGTCGAGGCGCTTGCCTGCGTCGGGTCGAACGAAGCACTCCCGAAGGTAGTGTCCTCCGCGCTCTCTCCGACCGCACAGCCGATCAGAACGAGCGCGATCGCGTATCGTCCCGCCTCCACGGCTTTGCGCAGCGTCATGCCCCCGTGCACCCCGGGCCATTATACGAAGCGGCGTGTCGCGAGCGCCAAGATGCTGCGGACGCGGACCCGGCGTCGGCCCGCGGGTGCGCGCGGTGCGAAATCCGTTCTCGAGACGGAGGATTGGCCTTTGCGCGCGATGGTCCCGTTCACCGCTGCTGGGCTTGCCCGGTCATGGGGACGAACATCACCGGGGCGACCGCCTGCCGCGTGAACCCGTCGGCCGTACGCGTGACGACCACGAGCTGCTGGGCACGACCTCCGCCGACCGGCAGCACGAGCCGCCCACCCACGGCGAGCTGCTCGACAAGCGCGGGAGGAACGTGGTCGGGTGCGGCGGCCACGATGATCGCGTCGAAAGGGGCGTGCTCGGACCATCCGCCGTATCCGTCTCCGGCCTTGATCCGCACGTCGTCGTAGCCGAGGTGCGCGAGCTGCAGCGCGGCCCGCTCGGCCAGCGGCTCGATGATTTCGATGCCGTGGACCACGGCGCCCATGTGCGCGAGCACGGCCGCCTGGTACCCGGAGCCCGTACCCACGTCGAGCACGCGATCTCCGGGTTCCACCTGGGCGAGCTCGGTCATGAGGGCCACGATGTAGGGTTGGCTGATCGTGACGTCGTGCCCGATGGGGAGCGGGTGATCCCCGTAGGCCATGGCCGCCACCTCTTCGGGCACGAAGGCATGGCGGGGGACCTCGAGCATGGCGCGCAGAACCGCGGGGTCCTCGATGCCGCGGGCCTCGAGCTGCTCGCGGACCATGGCGCGTCGCTCCTCGGCACGCGATGCGTCGTCGGCCGGTGCAGAGGCGGACACGGCCTCGTCGGCGACGACCGACACTTCGGGCTTCATGGGGCCGTTGCCGTCGCAGGCCGCAATCGCCAAGGCGGATACGAGGCCGGCGAGGATCGGCCGGATCGTTCGCACGGTACAATCTTACCTCGCGTCGTGCCGCCGTCAGGCCCGCAGAACCCGCCGGCTCATCGGCAGGTGCCCCGTCGAGCGGCGGACGTTCCGACACTGCGGTGGCTGTGGTATGCGGATCGGGTGCGTGCATGGGGGCGGGGCGTCACGAGCCTGCTCGCGCTGGGGCTCACCGTCGCGCCCACCCGCGTTCACGCCCGCACCGCCCTCGACGAAGCGCGGCCGTCGGAGGTCTCGACGGCCATCAGCGACGAACGAACCGACGAGGCCGAAGCGTCCGACGACGAGGCGTCCGGCGCCGCCGAAGCGTCGCCACCGTGTGCCACCGCGCGACCCGACCGCGTCCGATCGTCGCCGCCCCCACCCGCCGTGCGGTCCGAGCGGCCGACGAGGCGGCTCCCGCTGTGCAGCGCAGAGCATCGCTGGGGCTGCTGCAGCACGCCGGTGGGACCTTGCATTCGGTCACGACCCGCCCGTGCGTTGTTGCTGTCGCTGGGGGTCCTCGCCGGAGGGGGCGCGGCGGGGCTGTTGTTTCTGTTGGGCGATCGCCTCGACGGCGGAGACCCGGCGATCTTCATGGTCGGCGCCGGCGTGCTCGCCGGGGTGGCGGCGCTGACGGGGACCGTCGCAGGGCGCCTGGGCGCGGACAAGCCCGGCGATCCCGATCGGGTGCGACCGAGCACCATCGGGTTGGAGTACGCCTACCCCGGCGCGAGCAACCTCGATGAATCCAAGGGGCACGGGATGGCGCTGACCTTCGCGCCGACCTATCGCTTTTCGGGCGACGATGGACGGCTGCGCCTGATCGGCCACGTCGGTGGCTTGCTCAACCGCGAGATCGACGTCGATCCACGCCCGCAGTTCGACGAGGCGATCGAGGGACAGGACGGGACGTCTCCTCGCGTCGTCACCGAGCGCGAACTTTCCGTGGGGCTGGGGCTCGACCTCGCCGTGCTCCTTCCTTATCCCCTGTCGCGTCGCAGCGCCTACCTCGGTCCGGTGGAGCTCCGCTACAAGCCCGAGGTCCAGATCCGTCGCGAGGTGTTCGATCCTCGAGGGCACCCCGATCGCGTCCTGGAGCGGACCATGCTGCTCCCGCTGACGGCCGGGGTTCGCTGGCACCTCTCGTGGCGACAGCGGTTCACGGTGTACCTGGGGCCGAGGTTCGATTTCCTCGCCTACGCCGAACCGGGCGACGACACGCTGGAGCGTGGCGGGGCGGAGGTCGGACCCCTCTACGGTGAAGCGTGGTACGACCTCGACGTGCCGTTCACGCTCCGACCGCGCCTCGATGGCGGTCCGCGGCGCGCGGCGGTGAACGGAATGTTCAGCGTCGGCTACGTGCACAGCCGTTTCGACGGGTACGGCTTCAACTTCGGACGCGTCGTCGGGTTCCTGGGGCCGGTGCACCTCGCCTGGTGGACGCGGGTGCGACCGCGGGGGTGGCCCGTCGCCTTGCAGGGTGGCGTGCGTACGGTGATCGGCAACGGCTATGCGCTGGTGTTCCACGGCGGCGTGGTGCTTCCCGACATCACCCGGAGGCGAGGATGAACGCTGTACGCGTCTTGCTGGCGAGCGCCTCGATCATCGCGGCGAGCCTCGCGTCGTTCGGGTGCGCCAAGCCCGAATGCGCCAACGTGCGATACACCGATCCCGAGTGCAGGGTCGTGGTGGAGAACGAGCTCGCCCGTCTGCGGACCTCGACGGGGGTCGAGGTGAGGTTCCAGGAGCCGGACGCCACCGACGACGACACCTGGGTCGCCCTGGGGCTCTTGGACGAGGTCTCGTCGGGGCTGGTCACTGCGCGTGTCGCCGGCCCCGGAAGCTTCGCGCTGAGCGTTCGGCGGGCGCTGGGCGACGTCGACGCTCTGCAGCTTCGGTTGGAGAACGTCGACCCGCGGGCGACGGTCGTCGTGGTGGCCCCCGACTCCACCCGGACCCCGGTGCCCGCGCCGGACGACGGTGCCACGTGGCGGGAGATCGACCTGCAGATCCCGCCCACGGGGACCGTGTGGGTCAGGGGTTCTACGGAGTGCCCGGAACGGTTCCGTCTGGCGATGACGGCCGACATTCAGACCAACCCCACGCAGTTCGAGCGCATTCTCGAGCAGATTCAGCTCGAGGCGCACACGTCGTCGCTCTTGGGAGAGCCCCTCGTGGGCCTGATCATCGCGGGCGACCTCACCGAGTCGTCGCGCGCCGAGGAGTTCGACACCATCGCCTCGATCCTGGAGCGCGCCCCGATCCCCGTGGCGGTCACCGCCGGAAACCACGACACCTTTCGCCCCCTGCATCCCTACTACAATCACACCTTCGGGCCGGGGAACTATGCGTTCTCGGTCTGTGAAGCCCGCGTCACGCTCCTCGACTCGGGGAGCGGCTCGCTCGCGGAATCCATCATGGGGCGGCTGCCGGAGCTGCTGGATCGTCGAGGGCAGCGGTTCTCCATCGCCGCGCTGCACCACCCGCCCCATCCGCGTTTGACGGGTGCGGGCTGGTCACAGGAGGACCAAGCGCAGCGATTTCTCGTCGAAGCGGCGATCGCTGGGGTCGACGTCATCCTCGCCGGGCACTACCACGCGCTTCGCCAGTTCGAGGACATCTCGGTCGGAGGTCGTAACCTGCGGCAGATCATCGCGGGCACGGGCGGGGCCTACCAGGGGCTCGGCGTGCCCCGGTACGGTTACCTCCGGCTCACGTTCGGGGATTCCCTGGAGGTGTGCTTCGTGGAGGTCCCCGCTTCGGGATTGCCCGGGCCCGAGGGGGGCCCCGTCGACGGCATCCCCTACTGTCCCGACTGAGGCGTGTCGCCGGACGCCTGCGCGTGGGCGGCGATGCCCTCCAGCACCGGTCCCAGGACCGCCGGATGAAGCCCGCCCTTCACCATGTAGCCGTTGACGAAGAAGGTCGGCGTGGCGGTGATCCCGATCTCCATGCCCATGGCCGCATCGGCCCGCACCTTGTCGGTCATCGTGGGGTCGTCGAGACAGGACTCGAACGCGGAGACGTCCAGGCCCAGCTCGCGGGCATATCCGACCAGGTCGTCGCGCTCGAGGCTGCGTTGGTTGGCGAAGAGCCGACTGCCGTACGCCCAGAACGCCCCCTGTCGGTTCGCGCATTCTGCCGCCTGTGCGGCGGCGCAGGCGTGTGGGTGCACCGGCGCGATCCCGTCGTTACAGACGGGATCCAGGGGGAAGTGTACGAACGTGATCCGCACCTTTGCGTCGGTGCTCTCGAGGTAGCCCTCGAGGCTCTCCCACAGTCGACGGCAGTGCGGACACTCGAAATCGGCGAACTCGACGATCTGGATCGCCGCGTCCGCTGGGCCCTTGCTGGGAGCGGTTTCCCGGATCGGGACGCGAATCGGAGGCTGGGTGACGATCTCGGAGACGATTCCGCGGGCGATCTCCTGGGCATGCGCCGCGACCTCGGCGTCACGGGCCTCGATGCGGGCCTGCAGGTACGTGTGATGACCGAAGATGCCGCCCATCAGGCCCACGGCGAACACCCCGACGGCCGCGAAACCGCCACCTCCGAACACGTCGTCGAGGAGGTCCCCCCACTGGCCGTCTCGGTTGCGCGCGGTCCAGGCGGCCCATGCCAGGCCGGCATTGATGCCGTACCAGATCAGGCAGAACGGACAGAACGACCCCTCGAGAAAGGAGAACAAAGCCATCACCAGCGAGGCGAGCACCGCCGACGTCGCCATCACCAAGAGGACCGAGCGCAACGGGTCGTGCCACAGCCGACGACGACGGAAGGCGGCCGCGGCGAGCACGGCCATCGACAACGAGCCGGCAAAGCCGATCACCGAGACCGGGACGCCTGCGAGCGCGCCGAATCGTCCGGCGGTGACGGCACATCCCGCCTCGGCCATCGCGTGGCACGCGGCCGTGAGCTCGACGTCGCCGGTCAGGTAGCCCACGTGCACCAACGTGAGCCAGACACCATCGGCGGCACCCCCGAGGGCGAGCAGGCAGAGAGCGACGAGCGCTCGAGCGCGGGAGGAGGGTGGTTCCGACACGGCCGCCAGAAGGGTAGCGGAGAAGTCGCGTGGGGTGAAAACGCCACCGGCGGCGGCGCTGGCAAGGCGCGAGACCGGATGCAGCGTCGAGCAACGCAGCCGGCGACGGTGCGGGGGTGTCGTCGCCCCGCGGATGTTTCCGAGACCCTGCCGGAGGCTTGGCGAGCCTCGGTCCGGATGTCAAGGCGACGCGCCCCGCCGGGCCCCGGACGGCGTGAGGTCCCGGCGACATCGGTTTGATCTCCGTCCCCACATTCGCGATAAGAGGACGTCTTTGCCCCCTCTCGTTGCCATGCGCGCGTTCGATGCCACCCGGGTCGAAGCGGTGCTTCGCCGAGCCGTCGAGCAGGCGAGGTTCAACCATGAAGGCGCTCCGGCGATGTACATCCCCGAGCTCGCGGTGGTCCCGCTCGACTCGACCAGCGCCGCCGTCACGTCGGTGGACGGGACCGTGGTCACGGCGGGAGACTCGGCGACCCATCGATTCACCCTCCAAAGCGCGGCCAAGCTGATTCTCCTCATCGGCATGATGGAGGAGCAAGGATCGGACGCGGTGTTTTCCGTGGTGGGCAGCGAGCCTTCGGGGTCGAGCTTCGCCTCCTTGGCCCGGCTGGAGACCCATGGGCCTTTGCCGGCCAATCCGCTCATCAACGCGGGTGCGATCGCCTTGTGTGGTCAGCTGGAGGGGACGGCAGCCGAGCGCGTGGCGTGGGTCGAGCGCTGGGCCGCGCGCCTATGCGGCCGTCCCCTGCCCATCAACGAGCGCGTCCTGCGGTCGGAGCGACGGACGGGTCACCGCAACCGCGCCATCGCCCACATGCTCAAGAGCACCGACGTGCTCGCCGGCGAGGTGGACGACGCCCTCGAGACCTACTTCGCCCTGTGCTCACTGGAAGCCGACGTAGCGGCCGCTTCGCGGCTGCCCGCCGTGCTCGCGGCCGGTGGCGTCGATCCGTCCGGGCAGCGGGTGGTGTCGGTCGAGGTCGCGGAGCAGGTGCTGGCCTTGATGGCGACCTGCGGCATGTACGACGAATCGGGCGTTCACCTGCGGACGACGGGGCTGCCGGCCAAGAGCGGCGTCTCGGGGGTGATCGTGGCGGTCGCGCTGGGCCGCGCGGGGATCGCCGTAGCCAGCCCACGCCTCAATCACAAGGGCGGGAGCATCCGCGGTCATCTCGTCTTGCGGCAGATCGCGTCGGAGCTCGACTGGCACTTCGGCCGGATCCCGTCCACCTGACGTCGCCTCACCAGGCGCTTCGCCCGATCTGCCTGCCGAGCTCGAAACGCAGGGTGTCTTCGATGCCCGGGAGGTCGAACCCGAATCCCATCGACAGCAGCCGGGAAGGGGTGGCTCGGGTGCTCTGAGTCAGCAGCGCGGTGGGGACGCGGCCGAGGGTGGTGCGCGCCAGAAACCGCGGCTGCAGCTTTCCGCTTCCACCCGCGACCTTCCGGACCGATCTCGACAGGTCCGCCGCGGTGATGCTGACGGGCGAGACCACGTTGACCGGTCCTTCGGTCCGTCGAGAGAACAACAAGAACAGGATCGCCCCCACGGCGTCGTCGGCATCGATCCAGCCCAGGTACTGGGGCCCGGGTTCGACCGAGGCGCCCAGTCGGCGCGTCGCCATGCTGCTCAGGCGCGGGAGGACGCCCGCCTCGCCCCCGAGCGGGAGGCCCAGCCGCAGGTGAACGACGCGGATCCCCGCCGCTCGGGCGGGCTCGGTCGCGAGCTCCACGGCCTCTGCGACGGACGAGAGCGGCCCCGATCCGGGAGCCGCGGACTCGCCGACCGGATCGCTGTCGTGATCGCCGTAGATCGCGGCGAGCGAGGCCGACAGGAGCACGCGGGGCGGATTGCACATCCGCGCGAGCTCGCAGGCGAGCGCGTGCGTCTCGTCGGCCAGGCGGTGGATGGAGCGTGGGCCCGGCACGGAGACCAGGTTCTCGGTCGCCAGATGGACGACGGCATCGAGACCCGCGCAGCGTTCGGGCCAGCGCTCGGCCGGCGGAGCGGCGTCGCTGTGCAGGGACAGCCGCTGCACGCGATGGCCACCGGCGCGCAGGAAATCGATCAACCTCGACGCGACCACCCCCTGGCCCGTGACGGCCACCGCTTGCAGACCTTCGTGTGCGAACGCGGCATGTCGACGCACGTCCTGTCGCATGCGCCGACGCCGAAAGCGAAACACTCGCTCGATCTCGTGCCGAACCATGCTGCCCGCGACGGGATCGAGCAGTCGAGGCAGCGGCAGGTCGTACTCCACGACCTCCTCGGCCATGCACCCCGCAGGGGTGGGCTCGAATCGTAGGGTGTGGATCCATCGCACGAACGGGCCGTCGACCTGTTCGAATCTGAGCTCTCTGGCCGAGGCCCGGACGCGTCGACGGAGGCGCCACTCCAGGCCTGGTCGATAGCGAAGGAGGAGCTGCAGGCCATCGGGCCCGGGCACGACTTCGACGCGGTGCCAAGGTGGAAGCAATCGCCGGAATGCCGCGTCCCGGGACGCCCACCACAGCGCGCGTTCGGCCGAGCAGTCCAGCTCCACGCGGCTCACGAAGCGGTGCATCCCCACGGCTTAGCAAGTCGAACGCCGATTGCACGCGACGTGGTGTCGTTCGACCGCGTCGGCGCTGCCAAGTCGCGAGATCGAAGCAAACCCGGGCATGTCGAGCAACGCAGCCGGTGTCGGCCGGGGACGGCCTCGTCACCTCGCAAGACCCCTCCGACGTCCCGGCCGAACCCTTTTTCGTGCGAGGTCGATGCGCATCGGGATTCGACGGGCCGGCCAGTGCACTTCGAACGATGGGCTCGGCCCGAAATCGTAGGTGCAGGTCGTGCCGAGGGTCGCGGTGCGTCGGGACGACGTCGCGAATAGGAACGTTCCGACATGCGGTGACGCGTGTGTTGCGCAAGGCGTGTGGGCCGGCGGCCGGGGCGACGAGTCTTTTCGGTGAGCGGTCGCGCGACTCGGGCGCGCAGTACGAGAGGGGCGCGACGCACCGACGACGAAACCGTCGGCACGACGCCCCGTCGGGCTCGCGTATCGCTATGATGGAAGCCTTCGCCGTGCGAGAGGATTGCCGTTGGCCGCCGAAGCCTGGAGTGTCGAAGACATCCCCGATCTGACCGGAAAGACCTTCGTGGTCACGGGAGCCAACAGCGGGATCGGTTTCGAAACCGCGCGAGAGCTCGCCCGTCGTGGGGGGCGCGTGGTGATGGCGTGCCGCAACCTCGACAAGGCCACCGCGGCGATGAAGCGGATCGTGGCCGACGTGCCGGACGCTCGTCTCGAGCCGTGGCCGCTCGACCTGTCGGACCTCGCCTCGGTCCGTTCGTTCGCCGAGGGTCTCCTCCGCGATCACGATCGGTTGGACGTTCTCGTCAACAACGCGGGGGTGATGGCGATCCCGCACGGTCGGACGCGCGATGGATTCGAGCTGCAGATGGGGACCAACCACTTCGGGCCCTTCGCCCTGACCGGGCTCCTCCTCGGTCGGCTCCTGGCCACGGCGGGGTCACGCGTGGTGACCGTGAGCAGTCTGATGCATCGGATGGGGCGGATACGCTTCGACGATCTCGACGGCGAGCGCCACTACAACAAGTGGACGGCCTACGCACAGAGCAAGCTGGCCAATCTCCTGTTCGCGTTCGAGCTCCAGCGGCGCCTCGAACGGGCCGGCGCATCGACGCTGAGCGTCGCGTGCCATCCCGGCTACTCCAGCACCAATCTGGCGCTCGCCGGGCCGAAGATGGCGGGGTCGCGAATGGGCGAGAGGCTCCATCGTCTCGCGCAACGAGTCGCGGCCCAAGACGCCGCCGCCGGTGCGTGGCCGACCTTGCGGGCTGCGACGGCGCCCGACGTGCGGGGTGGAGACTACTTCGGCCCGGGCGGCTTCCAGGAGATCTGGGGGCCGCCTGCGGCCGCCCGGCCCTCCGCGCGTGCCCGGGACCAGGATGCCGCCGCGCGGCTGTGGGAGATCTCGGAAGAGCGCACCGGCGTGCGCTACGTGTTCGAGCCGATCGACGCGAAGTCCGAGGCGCCCGCTGCCGGCGGTCACTCCTCTCGACGACCGTAGCCGGCGGCCTGGCCCGCTCGAGTCCACGCCGGCGAGGCATCCGTCTGGGCGAGGTGAACGACGGCGCGGGCGAGGCCACGCACCGCGATCGCCATGCGATCGAACTCGATGCCGTCGGGTTCGTCGTCCACATGGTGGTAAAGCGCGTCGAGCCGCCCGACGGAGACGGAGTGCGCCACGACACCCGCGCGCGCCAGAGGCAGGTTGTCCGAGCGGGTGAACGCGTTGCCCTCCACCGGCCCCACCTCTCGGGCCGAGATGAAGCGGACGCCTTCGGGCTGCCACGCCTCGTTCATGCGAGCGATCAGGTTCGAGTACTCTGCGCCCGTGATCCACAGGTCCAGCGTCGGTCCGTCCCCGGGACGGCCGAGCATCTCCAGGTTCACCACGGCCGAAATCCGCTCCAGCGGGATCGTCGGTTCCTGGACGTAGTGCCGGGATCCGCGAAGGCCCAGCTCTTCGCCACAGAACGCCACGAAGACGACGCTTCGGCGCAGCGGCGTGGGCAGGCTCCGCAAGGACGCCGCGATGGCGAGCACGCCGGCCACCCCGGTCGCATTGTCGTTCGCACCGTTGTAGATGGCGTCCTCGTCGGACTCGGCCGCGCGTTCACCGAGGTGGTCGTAGTGCGCGCTCACCATCACGGCTTGCTGCCCGAGCACCTCGTCGCGTCCCGGAAGCACGCCGATGACGTTGGACGAGAGCTCACCCGGCGCGCGGCCGCAGGGGAACGATTGGCGAAAGTCCTGGAGCTGCGCCGGTGATTGCAGGCCCAGCGCGGCAAAGGTCTGTGCGATGTACGTCGCAGCCTGGTCCAGCCCATCCGACGGGGTCGCGCGTCCCCGAAGTCGATCGTCGGCGAGAAACTCGACGTGGGCGCGGAGGAGGTCGGGGGTGATCTCGGCGATGGCGGCCTCCAGCGCCGCATCGCCTCGCGCGTCGGGCGGGGGCGCCGCGGCGGCCGGGCTCGAGCCGGTGCCTCCCGACAGGTCGGCCTCGTCCGACGACGCCTCGGTCGGTTCGGGGGATCGGGGCGCCTGCGCGGCCGGGGCCGGGCCCGAGGACCTCACGGCATCCTCCCGCGGCGTCGAGGCGCGATCGCAGGCCACCAGAGCGAGCGTGGCGACCAGGAGCTGGCCCCAAGAACGCACGTCTCCTCTTACCTCGAACCGATCTCCGGGACAAGGCGACCCCCGAGGAGTGGATGCGCCTCAACCCGGCGGCTCGGGCTTGCACAGGCCACCGCCCTGGATCTGGGCGTTGGTGCGGAAGGTGTTGAGCGTCTTCCAGTTGTCGACCGGCGTCTGGGGGATGGTGCCGTCCTCGCGTACGTTCGTCACGTAGTAAGCGTGCTGGTTCCAGATCCGTCGTGCCTGAATCCAGCGGTCCTCCACGTCACGGATCGCCTGCAGGGCCGGCTGCCCCGAGCTCGACACCACCAAGATCTCGGCCGAGCCGTCGTTGCCGATGTCGGCGACCACGGGATACTCGCTGATCGTCGGACTGCCCCGCTGTTGCTCGAGGAGCACCGCTCCGGTCTGCCCGTCGTAGATGCGGAAATGCTCCTCGTCGGCGTACATGGCTTCGGCCACGCCGTCGCCGAGGAAGTCGAAGGCGGTGCTTCCCCGTTGACCTTGCACTCGTCGACGGGGCGCCCCAGGTCCGCTCCGTCGCTTCCGACGTCGAACTTCGCCCCACCGTCGCTGCCGTCGGTGTCGTCCGTCGCGTCGCTTCCGCTCGATGAGCTCGTGCTACCCCCGGTGTCCGCCGTGCTGTCCGAAGACGTCGCCGTCGGGTCGAGGCCCGTCGAGCTTCCATGAGTCCCCGCCTCGTCTCCTCGACCCGAACCCGCGTTACCGCACGCGGCGACGAGCAGTGCCGCGGCGATCCCTGTCCCCCTCGTCCGCATGGCTCATCCTACCGCCTGCAGCAAGCGCACGGAACGCGGCGTGGCTCCCCTTCACGCTTGGCTCGTGGGGGATGGGAACCGGTCGCGGACCACCGGGCGCTCGGCGGCTCAGCGGGTCCACACGCTCTGGGCGCGTCTGGCCACGTCGAGACGGACCGCTGCGAACGCGGAGCGTTCTCGCAGCGATGCGAGAGCGGGGCAGTGATCGATCCAGTCGAGGTCGAGCAGGTTGTTGGCGTTCGCGCGCTTGAGGTAACGCATCGCGACCTCGGGACGTCCGTGAAGGCACAACGCCTCGGTGATCATCTGGTACATCAGGGCCAAGAACCGCGGATTGTCCTGCTCTCGGGGGGCGAACGAGCGTTCCAGGGCCTCGACGTCGACTTCGCCGAGGAACAGGTCGGCCAGTCTCGCGACGTCACCGATGGCCAGGCGATCGTCGAAGCGCCGGAAGTAGGCGGCCACGGCATGAGCGCGCGCGGTGTCTCCCACCCACGACGCGACGCGGAGCTCGAGAACGGCGACGGGGATCGCCGCACCAACGAACTCCATCTTCAGCCGCTCCAGCTCCCGCTCGAACGCGTCCATGTCCCCGTGGAGTGCGTGGTAACGGGCGATCACGACGCGCCCTATGGCGAGCGTGGGGTCGAGCTCGATCGCCAGCTCGATATGGCGAATCCCCTCCCTGGGCCGGCCTCCCTCGGTCTGCAGGGTCCCCAGGTACTCGTGTGCGTCGGCGTACGTCGGCGCGATCTCCAGCGCCATGGCCAGGCACCGCGCTGCTTCGCCGTAGTCTCCGAGCTGCGATGCGAGCCGCGCGGCGGCGTAGTGCGTCTCGGCCAGGTCCGGTGCCTTCTCCAGTGCTCGCGCCACGGCGTCTCGGCTGGCTTGCGCCCAGTCTCGCATGCCGCGGAAACCGGGCAAGAACCAGGCTCCGATGCAGGCCTGCGCGTAACCGGCGATGGCGGGCGCGAAGTCCGGGGCCAGCTCCAGCGCGCGCTCGAAGAGGACCACGGGGTGGTTGTCGCGGTCGATGCTACCGCCGTGCGTGCGTCCCGAATACCGTCGCGCGCGCAGGTACAGCGCGATGGCCTCTGCACACGCCGCTCCCCGGTGCGTCAGGGCATTGAGCTCCACCCGCAGGGTCTCGGCGATCCGTTTGGCCATCCGGTCCTGCAGCTCGAACACGTCCTCGAGCTCGCCCGTGTAGTGGTCGCTCCAAATCTGAAGGGCCGTCGCAGTGTCGACCAGCCGCGCCGAAATTCGAAGCTTGCCGCCGGCACGCTGTACGGATCCGTCGACGAAGGCGTCCACGCCCAGCTCTTCGCCGATCCGCTTCGGATCGCGGTCTTCGGCGAACTTGGTCGTTGCACCGCTCGCCGGCACCTTCAGTCCCTTGGTCATCGACAACGCGTCGATGAGCTCGTCGGTCAGGGCCTCCGCGATGTAGGCATCGTCGGCAGGGCCGCGGTACTTGAAGGGCAGGACCGCCAGGCCCCGTCCTGCCGGGCGCACGCTGACGAAGCTCGACGAGGTTCCGGCGGTTGGCGCCGAGGTGCTCGACGTCGCGGTGCGATGACCGACCCGCGTCGGGTCCTCCGCGGCTCGCGTCTCGTCCGACACGGTCGTCGCCGCGTCGTGGAGGTCTTGGAGGCGTTTCTCGATCTCTCGGACGTGCGCGGGGCGGCGGTCGGGATCGGGTTGAAGACAGTGCAGCACCAGCTCGGCGAGCGGGTCGGGGACGGCCGCGACGTCCCGCGGATCGGGAGGCGGGGCGTCCATGCGGGCCAGCGCGGACGCCAGGGGCGTATCGGCGGGGAACGGAGACCGCCCGGTGGCCATCTCGAACAGGATGAGGCCCAGCGCATAGATGTCGCTGCGGGTGTCCGCCGGCCTTCCCCGGATCTGTTCGGGGGCCATGTAGGCCAGCGTTCCCACCAGCCCTCCGTCGACGGTGATGTTCCCTTCGCTGACCGCTCGCGCGATTCCGAAATCGGTGATCGCGACCCGCCCCTGCGGCTCCACCAGCACGTTGGCCGGCTTGAGGTCGCGATGAACGATGCCCGCCTCGTGGGCGGCCGCCAGCCCGGCGCAGATCTGGACCCCGATGTCCACGAGGGTGGCGAGATCCAGCCTTCGACAGCCGAGCTCTCGCTCGAGGGAGCGCCCCTCGATCAGCTCCATGGTCAGGTAGTGGAAGCCGCCGTGCTCGCCGATGTCGTACGTGCGTGCGGCGTTGCGGTGCGTGACTCGACGCGCGACGCGGACCTCGCGACGGAATCGCTCCAGGGCCGCCTCCTTCTCGTCGGGGACCGTGAGGATCTTGAGCGCGACGCGTTCGCCGAGCTGTCGGTCGAGGGCGCAGTAGACCATGCCCATTCCGCCGCGCCCGACCTGCCGCTCGATGAGGTAGCGCCCGGCGAACACCGAGCCCACGCGGGGCGCCCCCGCATCCGAAGCCGCAATCGTCACGTCGTCTCGGCCGTCGACGCTCATGCGCGACGCCCATGGTAGCAGGGGTTGGTGCGTCTGCCGGTGGGCGTTTGTCGCACCGACGGCGGAACCGTCACCGCTCGATGGGGAGCGCCATCGCGTTCCAGCTCTCCATCCCGCCTCGCATCGACGCGACCCGCTCGAACCCCCTCGACCGGAGCTCCGCAGCGGCCGCCAAGCTCCTTCGTCCCGAACGGCAGACGGTGACGATGCGCTGGCGCGGGTCCCAGGTCGGTATCGCCTCGGCGAGCCGCTCCATGGGGATCAGGATCGAGCCGCGCACGTGCCCGAGCTCGCCGACGTACTCGTCCGGTTCCCGCACGTCGACCAGCAGGATGTCGGAGAGGTTCTCGTAGACCCAGCGTGGGCTGATCTCGGCTGCGGCCGCACCCGGCAAAGGCTCGAACCTTCGTGACTCGTCCGCGGTTCCACAGGCGAGGTTGGCCGGGACTGCCTCCTTGATCCGCTTGGGTTGCGCGAGGCTCAGGTTCGCCATGATCTCGACGAACTCCTCTTCGGTCTTGCCACCCCCCACGCGAGGATTGAAGCGTTTCTCCTCTCCCACGGTGCTGACGGTGTGGCCGCGATAGTCATGGCCCGGGTACACCAACGTGTGATCGGGGAGGGTGAAGATCCGGGTGTGGATCGATCGGTAGAGCCGACGGGAGTCCCCACCCTGGAAGTCCGTCCGTCCGGTGCCCCGGATGAGGAGGGCGTCTCCGGTGAAGACCATGGGAGGATCGTCCAGCACGAAGCTCAGGCACCCGCTGGTGTGGCCCGGTGTTTCGCGGATTTCCAGCGTGTGACGTCCGAACGTGATGCGGTCACCCTCGCGGACGTGTATGTCCCCACACGCCGCGCCGCCTTCGGCGGCGACGACCGAGCGACTTCCCAAGGTCGCGCGGAGATCACCGGCCCCGGTCACGTGGTCGGCGTGCACGTGCGTCTCGAGGGTGTACTTCAGGCGTAGGCCGAGCTCCTCGACGAGACGCGTGTCCCGCGGCACTTGCTCCTTGACCGGATCGATGAGGATCGCTTCCCGGGTCTCCTCGTCGCCGAGCAGATAGGAGTAGGTGGACGTCTCGGAATCGAAGAGTTGGCGAAACAACATGGTGTCCTCGCTCTGGAGCGGGGGGGTGGTCGGGCATCGATCTCGTACCGGCCTTCGTGCAATGCGGTCGTCGGCCGCCGACTCGAGCCACACCCCAGCATAGCCCCAGGGTGCGTCGGCGAGCCGGGCACGCTCGCATTGCACGAGGAACGGGTGACCGCATTTTTCGTCGCGCCGTCGCGCGTGCAGGCGCAGGCCGTGCGTTCTTGCGCACCGGCGCGCCGAGCCTTCCATCGCCACCCAAGGAGCGAAGGCGGCGCCGTCGTTCCCCCACATCCGCGACCCCTCGGCGTCGCCGCAACGACGCGCTGCGAGCTCCGCGCGCCCACCAGAGGTGCCCCCCGCCACGCGGTCTCGTGTCGCGGACCGAGAGCCGGTTCCGGGGCTCCGGGCTCGGGCTCCGGGCGCCGGTTCCGGGCTCGGGCTCCGGGCTCCGGGTTCCGGCCGGGCTCGGGCTCCGGGCTCGGGCTCCGGGCTCGGGCTCCGAGGCTTCGGCTCTCGGCGATCTTGCCGCGGTGGCGGGACAAAATGTCTCGGTCCGCACCCATGATCGGTCGCAAGCTCGCGGAATCACGTGGCCGCTCGTGCGGCGCGGCCTGTGCTTCGCGTGAAGCCGGTGGCTGGTGGCAGCTGCCGCCAACGGCAGACGTCAACCCAAACCTGACGCTCCGCAACAAAGCAGGGAACGTGCGGACACTCCTTCGGGGGCGGCGTCGCCGGCCGGCGTCGCTCCCGAGGGAGTGACTTTGTCGAAGCCGGTGTCGCGCTTGCACGCGATCAAGTCGGCTGATGCGGAAAGCCTTTGAGAGGAGCCATCAGCTCCTTGTCGCGCATGAACGTCGGTTGGCTCTGCATGTACACGGCGAGCAGCTCTGCGACCGACTCGATCGAGGACAGGTGCGTCCGCTCGTAGCCGTGAGACGCGTCGACACCGAAGCACACCAACGAGGCCCGTAGGTCGTTGCCCGCTTCGACGGCCGCCGCAGCGTCGGTACGGTAATACTTGAAGACGTCGCGTTGGTGCTGGATCTCGTGCTCGCGACAAAGCCGCAGCAGCTTGTGGGTCAGGTGCCAGTCGAACGGGCCGCTGCCGTCCATCATCGCGATCGTCACCCCCGTCTCTCGAGAACTCTGGCCTGGTGCCGGAGTGGCGTTGTCGATGCTCACGAGCTCCGCGACGTCTCCGTGTAGAGCCGCCGACGCGCCGGATCCGACCTCCTCGGTGATGGTGAACAGGAGGTGGACGTCGACCGGTAGCTCGCAGCCGGGCTCGTCCGACCGCTGGGCCTCGAGCACGGCCTTGGTCGCGGCCAAGAGCGCGGCCGCACCGGCCTTGTCGTCGAGGTGTCGCGACACGATGAACCCCGAATCGGTGAGCTCCGGAGCAGGATCCACCGAGATGTAGTCTCCGACGTGAATTCCGATGCGCTCCAGGTCGGCGCGGCTCTCGACGAGCTCGTCGATCCGCAGCTCGACGTTGGACCAGGCCACGGGCAACCGGTCGATCTCCTCGTTGTACACGTGACCGGAGGCTTTGACGGGCAGCAGGGTGCCGCGTCGCGTGCCGTCGTCCGAATAGATCGTCACCCGCGCGCCCTCGGCGAAGCGCGCGGACCAACTCCCGACGGGTACCACCTCACAGCGGCCGTTGTCCTTGAGGTGCTTGACCATCGCTCCGAGCGTGTCCAGGTGCGCGACGATGGCCCGGTCCGGCGTCTTTCGCTCCCCCGCCAGGGTGGCCCGGATCGCCCCTCGCCGGGTCAGCTCGAACGGCACACCGAGCCGTTCGAGCTCGGCCCCGACCCAGTGTACGATCTGATCGGTGTACCCGGTCGGGCTGGGGATGGACAGCATCTCGAGGAGCACGTGCACCGCGTACTCCATGTCGATGGCGAGCTTCTTCACGTTCGGTCCTTTACATGGTGGGCGTGGCCGCGGCGACGCGAACACCCGGGGCGTCGTCCGCGATGCCCGGCTAGGGTGCGAAATCGGGGGAGTGGGTCTGTGGGACGAGACGGTCCA
>CAZYSW010000044.1:0-19170 GCA_964650105.1 uncultured Nannocystaceae bacterium | reverse complement strand
CTCTCCCGAGGCGCTGGCCAAGGCGCGACAAAGCACGCTGCAGGCCCGCGCCACCGCGACGGTGCTCGAAAAGGAGGTCGCGCGCCTGCGCACCGCCGCGCAGAAGGAATCGGAGCGCGCCGCCTCGGCCGAGCGTCGGCTGGCGGCGCTCGAGCGCGACGGTGGACGTCGTCGCGCGCTGGCCAAAGCCAAAAAGGATGCCGAAGAGGCCCGTGCCTCGGCGGCCGCCGCTCAAAAGGAGCTCGAGCAGAGCAAGGTCCGACTCGCGCGGGTCAACGAGACGCTCGCCGAGCGAAAGGCGGAGCTGGCCCAGTTGGAGTCGCGCCGCACGGCCCTGCGCACCGAAGGCGACAAGCTGCGCAACGAGAACGCGGCGGCTCGCAAGGCACTCGCCGCCGCCGAGGCCCGCCTCGCGACCTTGAAGGCCTCGGTCGAAGCCGAGCGCAACAAGCTCGCCGCGGTCGGAGACGAGGTCGCCGAAGCGCAGGCCAAGCTCGATGCCCGGCTCGCCGCCTTGAAGGAGCGGCCGAAGCCGGCTCCGGAGCGAGCGACGGGCGCGTCCCGGGTATCCGACGTGCGCTTCGAGAGCGACGCCGACGAGGAGCGGGTGATCGTCGAGGTGGACGGACCGCTGGTCTACGCCGGGACCACGCTGACGCCGACCATCCAGATGCTCAAGCTCGAAAAGACCGACATCGCCCGGGAGCTCGAGCGCAGCCTCGACGCCACGGCGTACGACGGTCCGGTCAAGCTGATCACCTCCTTCGTGGAAGGGGACGACGCCAAGGTCATCGTGTCCACGGCCGGCCCGACCAAGCCCCGGCTCGAAGAGCGGCCGGGCGCGCTGGTGTGGCACTTCCCGCGGTCCCGCAAGGCGAAGGCCGAGGCGGCACCGGCCGAGGTGGTGAGCATGGCCGGCTCCAAGGTCGGCGGGTTTTCCACGCGCACGCCCGTCTCGGCGATGGCTCCCGCCCCCGGCGGCATCGGGGAGGAGCCGGAGGCAGGCGTGATCACCACGCGCCGTCGCTTCCGGGGCGAGCGCATCGACATCGAGCTCCAAGAAGCGCCCATCAAGGACGTCCTTCTTTTGTTCTCCGACATCGGTCGCGTGAACATCGTCGCCGGTCGCGGCGTGGACGGGACGGTCACCATGAAGTTGAACGCCGTCCCCTGGGACCAGGCGCTCGACATCATCTTGCGCTCGTTGCAGCTCGGAGCCGTCCGCGAAGGCAACGTCATTCGGGTCGCCACGCTCGACGACCTCGAGGCCGAGCGGCGCGCCGCCATCGAGCGGGCCAACGCGCGGATCCAGCTCAAGCCGCTGGAGACGCGACTGGTGCCAATCTCCTACGCCACCGTCGACGAGATGATCCCCACGGTGCAGTCGGTGCTCAGTCCCCGCGGGACCGTCACGCCCGACGCACGCACCAACACGCTCATCATCATGGACGTGGCCGAGAACATCGCCCTGGCCACCGATCTGGTCACGCAGCTCGACACCCAGACGCCGCAGGTGCTCATCGAGGCGCGGATCGTCGAGGCGCGCACCAGCTTCACGCGCGACCTCGGCATCCAGTGGGGGTTCGACTACATCGCCAGCCCCGGGACCGGCAATCCGACGGGGCTGTTGTTCCCCAACTCGCTGGGGCTCGGCGGTGGTGCGACCGGGACCCCGGCCGACACGCGCGGCCTGATCCTCCCGGCGGCGCGGGCCAACCCCAACTACGCGGTCGATCTCCCTGCCCCCGTCGGCACCGGGTCCGGCGGTGCCCTGGGCTTCTCCTTCGGGAGCATCAGCGGCAACCTCAACACCAACCTCCGCCTGTCGGCGGCCGAAACCACCGGCGAGGTCCGCATCATCAGCGCGCCCAAGATCGTCACCCTCGACAACGCGGAGGCCCAGATCGAGCAAGGCGTGCAGATCCCGATCTCGCAGGTCAGCGCCCAGGGCGTGAACACGCGATTCGTCAACGCGACGTTGTCGCTCCAGGTGACGCCCCACGTGACCAACGAGGGAGCGGTGCTGCTCGAGGTCGTGGTCCAAAAGAACGAAGCCGACTTCGTCAATACCGGTGCCCGAGGCGATCCGACCATCTTGACGAAGCAGGCGCAGAGCCGGATGCTCGTCAACGACAACGACACGGCGGTGATCGGCGGCATCTACACGCGCAACAAGGCCGTCAACTACGCCAAGGTCCCCTGGCTCGCCGACATTCCGATCGTGGGGTGGTTCTTCAAGAACAAGAGCGAGGCGGACACGCGATCCGAGGTGCTGATCTTCCTCACCCCGAAGATCGTGAACAGGGCGGCCAGCATCGGCGGATAGGTTGCGCTTCGCCTCTGCTCGGTGCCCGTGCCCGTGCCCGTCGCGGCGCAGCCGGCACCGGCCCCGAAGCGAGCAGGTCGCCCAGTCGCGTCGTACCTTGCTCCGGCGCTCGTCCGAGCGCACCCTTGATCCATGCGCGCCCCGATCTTCTTGACCGGGATGATGGCCAGCGGCAAGAGCACCGTGGGCCGTCTTTTGGCTCACGAGCTCGGGGCCACCTTCGTCGATCTCGACGCCCGCGTCGAGCGAATGTTCGGGCGCACCGTCGCGCAGCTCTTCGAGGAGGGCGAGCGGCGGTTCCGGGTGTGCGAGGGCGCGGCCTTGCGAGCGCTCGTCGCCGAGCCGGGGTTCGCTGCCCGCCGCGTCGTCGTCGCCACCGGCGGAGGCGTAGTGCTGGACGACGGCAACCGCGACCTGATGGCGAGCGTTGGCACCATCGTGTTCCTCGACGTCCCGCCCGAGGTGCTCTCGGCGAGGTTGCACGAGGGCGCCGGCGAGGTCGGTCGCCGACCGCTTCTGGCCGGGGACAATCCGATCGCCACCCGCCGCCGGCTCGTAGAGCTTCTCGCCGTCCGTGGTAGGGCCTACCTGGATCGGAGCGTGAGGATCGACGGCAGGGGTGAGCCTGACGCCGTCGCGGCGCGAGTCCTCGAGGTGTTGTCGCCCCCCGAGACCACCGACTCCGGTGCGACCGATCGCGACAGCGAGGCCGTATGAGCTACCGTCGTCCCGTCGCCCTGCACGTCGCTGTCCCCGCCGAGGATCTCAGCTACGACGTGGTCGTGGGCCCCGGCGTGCTGGGTCGAGTCGGAACCGAGGTGCGCCGTGCACAGCCCCGCGTGCGGCGGGTGATGCTGGTCTCCGACAGCAACGGCATGCCCCTGTACGGCGAGCAGGTCCGGCGCTGCTTGCAGGCCGAGGATCTGGAGGTGTTCATGCGCACCATCCCGGCCGGGGAGGCGAGCAAGACGCCCGATCAGTTGCTCGCGCTGGTCGGCGACATGGTCGAGCGCGGCCTGGGACGCACGGACGCTCTCGTCGCGTTGGGGGGTGGCGTCGTGGGCGACCTGGCGGGCCTGGCCGCCGCGCTCTTCATGCGGGGGATCCCCTTCCTTCAGTGCCCCACCTCGCTGTTGGCCCAGGTGGACGCGTCGGTGGGCGGGAAGGTGGCCGTCGATTTGCCCGAGGGGAAGAACCTTCTGGGGGCGTTTCACTTCCCCCGGGCGGTGCTCGTCGACACGACCGTGCTCGAGACGCTGCCCGAGGTCGAACTCGGCTGCGGGCTGGCGGAGATGCTCAAGCACGCGCTTTTGTTCTCGCGCGAGCACTTCGCGGAGCTCATCGAGCACAGCGAGCGGATCTACGCCCGTGACCCCGAGGTCCTGGCGCGCCTGGTGGCCACCTCCGTGGGCCTCAAGGCCACCGCGGTCAGCCGCGATCCCCTCGAGACGGTCAGTGGCGGCAAGGGCCGCGTGCTCCTCAACCTGGGGCATACCCTCGGGCACGCCATCGAGGCCGCGTCGGGCTTCGAGGTCTCGCACGGCCGTGCCGTGGGGCTCGGGCTGCGAGCCGCCGCACGGCTATCGGTCCGCAAGGGGTTGGCCACACCCGAATTGGAGCGAACGGTCACCGAAGCGCTCGCCCGCCTGCGCCTGCCGACCGACCTCGCCCCGTGGCTGCTCGGGGAGCGTGGGCAGGCGGTGCAGCAGGCTTTGACCCACGACAAGAAACGCCGCACGGACACCATCACCTACATCGCTCTGCGAGACGTCGGCGAGCCGTGTGTGGTCCCCATGCCGGTGTCGGAGATCCTGGCTTTGTTGCGGCCCTGAGCGCGCGGCTGTTAAGCTGGTGTCGGACGGACGTTCGTCCGCGCTCGGGATCTCAATGCTCCGTCGTCGTTCGCCACTTCAAGTCCTGCTCGCCACCCTCGGGACCAGCCTCGTTTCGGGCTGTGCAGACGAGCAGGAGTCGCTGATCGTGCTCGGAGCGCCCCTGTGGCCCAACGACGGATCGTGCGCCGTCGAGTCCACCGAACCCAGCGCCTACTTGCTGGAGGGCACCCTCGATCTGGCGTGGGGCACCGGGTATTTGATGCCCGTCGTCCTGCGCAACAACTTGCCCCCTCGCATGTCCACCAACGCGGGGATCGACAACAACGAGATGGTGCTCGACAGCGTCGAGGTCGAGCTCGTCATGCCGCAAGCGCCGGAGATCATCGACGCGCTCGCCGAGATCGACCCCGCCTTCGTCGAGTTCAAGGTCCACCTCCAGACGATCTCGCTGGCCCCGGGGGGGACCTACGGGCAGGCCGTCGAGGTGATCACGGCCCCCGCCGCCCAGGCCCTGTCGCCGCTCATTCTCGCCGAGTACCCGCGCGACGCCACCTTGCGGGCCATCGCCAAGACCGTGTTCGTCGCCGAGCGTAGCGGCAACACCTCCGGCAGCATCGGCCGGGTCGAGGCACGAACCTTCGAGTTCCCCATCACCTTGTGCCACGACTGCCTGCTGAGCTGTGCGACGTGCGAGGGCGCCACGACCTGCCCCCCCGAGGGGACCACCGCGTTCGACGGGCTCATCTGCGGTCGGGCCCAAGACCAGATCATCGTCCCCAGCCAGTGTGGACAGTAGTCCCGCGCGACGCCGTGGGCATCGTCGCGCTCGTCGGGGGCGAGAGGCTCGGCACGGGCTGCGCGTCCGCTCGACGGCGGCGCTCGCCGGGGACGACGCCCCGCCGACCCCCGGGGGCGCACCCCGGTGCGGTCGCGACGGCCCGCGTTGGGCTCGGCGTCGGCATGCGGAGGGTTGACCCCGCAGGGCAACGTGGGCCAAGCTCGTCTCTGCCCCCGAGGCTGCGCATGCTCTCCGAGTCACTCGAGAAGATCGTCACCAATACGCCGGGCGCCGTGGGAGCGATCCTCATGGGCTTCGATGGCATCGCGGTCATGGATCACGTGGCACCGCAGGCCACCGGCGTCGACATCGAGCAGGTGGCGATGGAGTTCTCGTTCCGCTTCGTCGAGCTCCGCCGGGCCGCGCAAGCCCTCGACATGGGCGATGTGTCCGACATCACGATCAAGACCGACAAGCAGGCCGTGCTGTGTCGGGTGCTCTCGGACGAGTACTTCGTGCTCGTGCTGCTCGCCGACTCCGCGCACCTGGGCAAGGGGCGTTTCGTGTTGCGCACCGCCTCGGCCGAGCTGAGCACCGAGCTCTGACTCGACGTTCGCCCGTTTCGGCGCCCCGTCGAGGCGGCCGTGTGCCCTCGTCGCTGCCGTCCCGGCCACCGTGCGAGGGCTGCGGGACCCCCGCGAAACCGACGGGCGGATCCGGCCCGCCGGGCTCGCGGGTCCGCTCGCGCGTGGCGATCGGGCCTCCCTGCGCTGGCCGAGGCCGCGGGGTCGTCGACCGCCGGCTCGCTCACGTGCGCCCCCTGGTGCAACCGCGCCGTAGGGCCCAGAATACGCCGCGTTCCGATGGGCACCTCGGCATCGAGCGCTCGGTCCAGCCCCTTGGCCATCTTGGTGGTCCACGGACCGAACCTCGATCTGCTCGGCGAACGCGAGCCGGAGATCTACGGTCGGACCACGCTGGCCGAGCTGGATGCGAGCCTGATCCGGCTCGGGGAATCCCTGGGACTCTCCGTGCACACCCGGCAGGCGAACGCGGAGGGCACCATCATCGACCTCGTTCACGAGGCCCGTCGTCACTACGCGGGCCTGGTCATCAACCCTGGGGGATACACGCACACCAGCATCGCCATCCATGATGCCCTGCGCGCCGTAGGCGTTCCCGTGGTCGAGGTCCACCTCTCCAACCTCTACGGTCGCGACCCCCGGCGGCACGTGTCGGTGACCGGCGCCGCGTGTCGCGGGGTCATCATGGGATTCGGCCCCAAGTCCTACGAGCTCGCCCTTCGCCAGCTCGCCGACGAGCTCGTCGCCCCGGCCCCCGCCGCGTCCTGACCACCTCTCATCCTCGACGATCGACATGCCCGACCCCACCGACCCCAAGCTCCCAGACCTCCGATACATCCGCGAGCTCGCGAAGGTGTTCAAGCAGTACGAGCTCGACGAGCTCGAGATCGAAACCGGCGAGCATCGCATGCTCTTGCGTCGCGGAGCCGAGGGCGCCGTGGTGGCGCGACCGCTGCAGGTCGCCCCCTCGGCGCCGCCGTCGGTGCTCCCCGCTCCGGCCGCCGCGCCCGAGGCTCCGGCGACCCGCCCCGCGGAGGAGGCCGACAGCGGCGATTTCATCACCTCGCCCTTCGTGGGCACCTTCTACCGCTCGCCCCGCCCCGACGCGCCGCCCTTCGTGGAGGTGGGCGATCGCGTGCAGCCGGGGCAAACGGTGTGCATCGTCGAGGCCATGAAGCTCTTCAACGAGATCGAGGCCGACTTCGCGTGCACGATCGAAGAGGCCCTGGTCGAAAACGGTCAACCCGTGGAATACGGGGCCAAGCTGTTTCGGGTGCGCAAGCTGTGACGGGGCCCATTCGCAAGATCCTGATCGCGAACCGGGGGGAAATCGCCCTGCGGGTCATACGCGCCTGTCGAGAGATGGGCATCCGCACCGTCGCCGTGCACTCCACCGTCGACGAGACGGCCCTGCACGTCCGCTTCGCGGACGAGGCCGTCTGCATCGGGCCGGGCCCGTCGTCTCAGAGCTACCTCAACATCCCCAACCTCATCGCAGCGGCCGAGCTCGCAGGCGCCGACGCCGTGCATCCGGGCTACGGGTTCTTGGCGGAACGGGCCGATTTCGCCCGCGTCTGCCAAAAGTGCGGGCTCAACTTCATCGGTCCCGACCCCGAGCACATGGCGCTGATGGGCGACAAGGTGCAGGCCCGCAAGCGCATGGAAGAGGCGGGGGTCCCCGTGCTGCCCGGGACCGGCGTCATCGAGGACCTCGCCGAGGCCCGGCGCGCGGCCGAGCGCATCGGATACCCGGTGATCGTGAAGGCCTCGGCGGGCGGGGGAGGGCGCGGCATGAAGATCGTGCACGACCCGGCGCTCCTGGAGAAAACGGTGGCCACGGCGCAGGCCGAGGCCAAGGCCGCGTTCGGCAACGGCGACGTCTACCTCGAGCGCTACGTGGAACGCCCCCGGCACATCGAGGTCCAGGTGGTCGCCGACCATCACGGCCAGGCCACCGACCTGCTCGAGCGCGAATGCTCGGTGCAGCGGCGCCACCAGAAGATCATCGAGGAGGCGCCGTCGGTCGCGCTCGACGAAACGCTGCGCAAACGCATGCGCGCGGCGGCGGTGGCGGCGGCCGAGGCGATCGGGTACCGCTCGGTGGGAACCGTCGAGTTCCTGCTCGACGGCGACCGCTTCTATTTCATGGAGATGAACACCCGAATCCAGGTCGAGCACTGCGTGACCGAAATGGTGACGGGGGTCGACCTCGTGCAGGAGCAGATCCGCCTGGCCACCGGGGAGCCGCTCGCGCACCTCATGCGTGACCATCGACCGCGCGGGCACGCCATCGAGTGTCGAATCAATGCCGAGCACCCTGTGACCTTCGCGCCGCAGCCGGGTACCATCACCGCGCTGCACTTTCCGGGCGGATACGGGGTGCGGGTGGACAGCCACGTGTATCAGGGATACACCGTATCGCCCCACTACGATTCGATGCTGGCCAAGCTCATCACCCATGCCAGCGATCGGACGCGCGCGATCGCACGCATGCGTCGCGCACTGGTCGAGACCGTCGTGGAGGGGATCAGCACCAACGTGGCCCTGCATCGGTGGATTCTCGAGCAGGAGCCGTTCGTGTCGGGCAACTACGACACTCACTTCCTCGAGACGTATCTCGATCCCGATGCGATCCAACGAGAGGTGGATCAGCCGATCTAGGGAGCCTCGCCTTGGCGTTCAGCAAAGAGAAAGCGCACGAACGAGCCGAGAAGTTCGCGGCCAAGGGCCAGCACGACAAGGCTGCGCGCGAGTATCAGAGCATCGTCGAGAACGACCCCAAGGACATCCGGGCGTGGCTCATGCTCGCCGACTGTCTGGTGCGCTGCGGTGACGCGCCCGGCGCCATCTCGCGCTATCTGCAGGTCGCTGGGTTCTACGCCCAGCAAAAGCAGCACCAAAAGGCGCTCGCGGTCTACCGCCAGGTCCTCAACCTCGATCCGTCTCGCATCGACATCCACCTCAAGTGTGCTGACCTCAATCGTGCGATGAGGAGGGTGCACGACGCGGTGGCCGGCTACGAGCACGTCGCCCAGGTGCAGATGCAGACGGGCAAGATTCGCGAGGCGCTGCGCACCTACGAGGTCATCTGCGACACCGAGCCCACCGCCGTCCCCAAGCGGCTGCGCCTGGCCGAGCTGTACTCCCGAGAGAAGCTGGTGGACAAGGCCGTCGACGCCTTTCGCATCGCCGCCGACCAGCTCTTGGAGGGGGGGCGCACCGGTGATTTCGTGCGCGTCGCCGAACGGCTCCTCTACCACAAGAACGACGACCGGCCGACGATCCGCAAGCTCGCCCGGGCCTACCTGACGCTCGGGGATCCTCGCCGGGCCCTCATGAAGCTCAACGGCCTGCTGCAGGCCGATTCCCACGATCACGAGGGGCTCGAGCTGCTCGCCGAGACGTTCATGGCCCTCGGCAAGCCCGACAAGGCGATGAGCGTGGTGCTCGAGCTGGTCCGCACCTTGCGGGAGAGCGGACCGGGCGGCAAAGAAGAGGCGATCCGCGTCATTCGACGCGGGTTGGAGTGGGAGCCCGGCAACCAGGAGCTGCTCGAGCGGCTGCGCCAGCTCGGCGGGGACGTGGCCGCCCCGGCGGCGTTCGATGGCGGCGAATCGTCGGAGGTCGAGGAGCTCGACGTCGACGATGCCGAGGTGGTGGAGCTCGACGAGGACGACGTGTTGGAGGAGCCGTCTCCGCGCCTGGTCGGGGAAGCCGAGACGTCGCGAGGTCGCTCGATGACCGATTCGGTGCTGTCGGAGGTGGGACAGCGCCAGCAGCCGGCGCCGGTCCGCGCCGACGGTGCCACCGATCTCGACAAGATCCTGTTCGAAGCCCGGGTCTACGTGAAGTATCGGCTGTTCGAGCACGCGCTCGACCACGTCCAGGGGGTGCTCGATCAGGATCCCCGTCATGTCCAGGCCATCGCGTTGCGGGCCCGGGCGCTCACCGAGCTCGGCCGCGCCGATCAGGCCGCCGACACCCACGTCGAGGTCGCCAAGCTGGTGGTCGACCGCGACCCCGAGCTCGCGCGCGAGCACGTGATGGCGGCGATCGGCCTGGTGCCGGACCACCTGGGGGCGCTGGCGCTGCAGGCCGATCTCGGGGGAGGGAGCCAGGCCGCACCCGCACCCATCGACGACCGGGTCGACGCCTTCGACCTTTTGGCCGACGACGGCGACAGCGGGGCCATCGATCTCTTGGCCGACGACGAGGAGGACGAGGCGGACATCTCCATCGACGTCGCCGAGCCGGAGCCCGAGCCGGAGCCCACGGACCGACGGCGCTACCCCGTCGAGAACCGCTTCGGGCTCAGCGACGCGGGACCGCTGCCGTCGGCCGAGGCCGACGAGCCCCGGGCCGAGCACACCCCCGCAGCGGGCTACGTGGCCCGTCCTCCCGAAGAGGCCACCGCCACGCCGTCCGCCGACGAGCTCGATCTCTCCGACCTCGACGATCTGTCGGTGGGGCTCGACGACGGCTCGGGCGACGACGATCTCGAGGAAGAGACGACCCCCATCTCCGTCCCGCGGCCGACCCGCTCCGCGGAATTGGAGGTGGAGCTCGACGACGTCGAGCCCTCGGCACACGAGCTCGATCTCGCCGCGCGCGCGATGGCGCCCGAGCCCGACGTGAGCTCCGAGGCCATCGAGCTGGAGGCCTCCGCGTTCGCGCGCGACGATGCACCGGCCGTCGCCGCCCGGATCGGCGGCCTCGATCGGTTCGAGCCCGAGCTGGAGGCCGAGTTCGACGAGCTGCGGGGGGACGACGACGACGATGCGCTGATCGACGACGCCGCCCCCGGCGACGACCTGCTGGTGCACGAGCCCGCAAAGGCCGACGAGGCACCGGCTCACGCGTGGCCCGACATCTCCGCCGATCTGGCCGAGATCCGCTTCTTCGTCGATCAAGGGCTCGACGAGGACGCCGAGGCAGCCCTCGCGGACCTCGAGCAACGCCACCCGGGGCATCCCGAGATCGCCAAGCTCGCCCAGGAGCTTCGGGGCGTCGTGGAGGCCCCGGTGGTGGACGTCTCGGGGGCCCAACCGCTGGTCGACCTCGACGACCTCACCGAGGACGAAGAGGCCGACGCCTACCTATCGGCGATCTTTTCCGATGGTGCGGCGCCCAGGAAAAAGGAAAAGCGCCGGGCGGGGGCGATCGCCGAGGTGCAGGACGCCGATCCCCGGACATACTTCGATCTCGGCACCGCGTACCGGGAAATGGGGCTCGTCGACAACGCGATCGAGCAGTTCGAGCTGGCCGCACGCGATGCCACCTGGCAGTCACGGGCCCTGGTGATGTGCGGAATCCTTCGGCTGCACCGCGGGGAGACCGACCGAGCCATCGCCGACCTCCGCAAGGCGCTGGCCACCGCGCGCAACGAGGACGAGCGCTGCCAGGCCAACTACGAGCTCGGTCTTCTGTACGCGAAGATCGGGGACACGAACGCGGCCATCGAGTCGCTGCAGGCGGTCACCGCCGGCTTCCGCGATCGCGACGAGCGGCTCGAGGCGCTGCTGGGCTGAGGCGAGCGTGCGCCCCCCGAACGCGGGGTCGGGCCGACAGCCGCACCGCGGTGGCCCGCGTGCTCACCCCACGCGACGTCTCCGAGACCCTGCTAGACTCGGCGGCATGGTGCGTGACTCCCGGTCCTCGGGCGAAGGTCCGTCCACCCGAGCGGTGCATGGGGGTGAACCGGCGGTCCGCGACGATCGATCGATCACGCCACCCATCGTCCACGCGAGCACGTTCCCCTTCGGCGACACCGCCGAGCTGGTGGCGTTCATGCGAGGGGAGCACCAACGGCCGCCCGAATACGGCCGATACGGCAACCCGACCATCGCGGCGGCGGAGGCCAAGCTCGCCGCGCTGGAGGGGGGCGACGCCGCGGTCCTCATGGCCTCGGGCATGGCCGCGATCACCACGACGATGTTCGCCATGCTCCGCAGCGGCCAGCACGTCGTGCTGACCAGCGACGTGTATCGCAAGACCCGGCAGTTCGCGCGCCAGGTGCTGACGCGTTTCGGCGTGGACGTCGACATCGTCGAACCGAACGCTGCGGCGGTCCAGGCCGCGATACGCGAGCAGACCAGGCTCGTGCTCACCGAGAGCCCCACCAACCCCTACCTGCGGCTGGTCGACATCGAGGCCCTGGTCGCGGTGGCCAAGGCCGCGCGCGCCAAGGTCGTCATCGACGCGACGTTCGCCACGCCGACCAACATGCGGCCCCTGGAGTACGGCGTCGACCTGGTCATCCACTCCACCACCAAGTACCTGGCCGGCCACAACGACGTCCTGGGCGGGGTCGTCATCGGCAAGGGCCCCATCGTGGAGGCCATCCGCGATCAGCTCGGGATGACGGGGGCGATCGCCGATCCCCACGGGGCCTACCTCACCTTGCGCGGCCTCAAGACGTTGGGCTTGCGGGTCGCGCGCCAGAACGACAACGCCCTTCGCCTGGCGAGGATCCTCTCCGATCACCCTCGCATCCGTCGGGTCTGGTATCCGCTGCTCGAGACGCACCCCGATCATGCGCTGGCGCAACGCTACCTTCGCGGGGGCGGCGGGGTCGTCTCGTTCGAGGTCGACGGCGGCCTCGAAGCGGGGACCCGCTTCGTCGATGCACTCCAGATCCCCAAGATCGCCCCGAGCCTCGGAGGCGTCGAGAGCCTGGTCGAGCAGCCGGCACTCATGAGCTTCTTCGAGCTCTCGCCCGAGGAGCGACGAGCCCTGGGCATCGTCGAGGGCCTGGTCCGCTTCAGTGTGGGAATCGAGGACCCCGAGGACCTCGAACGGGATCTCCGCCGCGCGCTCGAGGTGCTCTGACGCGACGGGCGTCTTCGCCCATGGGTATGGCCCCGCCCGGGTTCTCGGCTGTCGAACGTACATTACCGCGCGGCTGGACCCGGTCCCCACCGGCACCGTATCGTTGTGCGTCATCGAGGTGGATCGATCCCGATCCACTTCCGAAGACACTCGCTGCCCTACGGCGCTCACCTCAGGAGTCCAAGCGTGGATCATCGCCGTTCTCGTGTTCTCTTGGCGCTCGGCTTGTCGGCACTGCCCGTAGGCTGCGGCAAGGACCGGACCCCGCCCGCGTCGGCGCCGCCCGACGTCGCGTCGTCCCCCGCCCCCGCCGCCGAGGTGGAGGCGGCCGAGCCTCGCAAGCTGACGGCCGAGGACGCGATCGGGTCCACCGTGCTCATCGCGACCAAGTGGGGGCACGGCACCGGCGTGTTCGTGGGCGAGGACGGCTGGATCTTGACCAACCATCACGTGATCGCGCCGGGGATCAACGAGGACTTCGGCTTCGAGGCCACCGTCACCATCCCGAAGGTGAACGAAGACGGGAGCGTCGCTCCCGGCGAAAAGGTGCACGCCGTCGCGCACAAGGTGGATCCCAAGCGTGACCTCGCCCTGCTCAAGGTGGTCGAGCCGCAGGGACCCTATCCGTCGCTGCGACTGGCTTCGACCGATCCGCGGCCGGGTCGCCCGGTGACCGCCATCGGCAACGCGGGCGTGGGCTTCGGCTGGGCCCTCAAGCAGTGCACGATCAACGCCATCGGCACCGCCGAGAGCCTGGCGAGCGTGATCGTCCAGATGGATCGGTCCGACGTCTCCGAGGCCGACCGCAAGCGCGTGGAGGAGGAAGTCGCGAAGGCGGTCACGGATTTGGGCAAGCAGATCCAGACCGATTGCAACGTTCTGCCCGGGGACAGCGGGGGACCGCTCGTCGACCGAGAGACCAACGAGCTGGTCGGCCTCAACGTGGCGGTTCGTCCGGCGGTGGCCGGGTTGACCACCCTCGGTTCGGTGGCCTTGCACGTTCACATCGGCGAGATCCGCTCCTTCATGAAGAAGGTCCCCGACGCCCCCAGCGGGCTTCCGCCCGACCCCTGGCAGATCGGCTCCCAGGGGTCGTTCGCGGACGCCGACGACGATGGCGAGATCGATACTCTGCACTTCCAGGGGTTCTGCGGCGACTTCATGCCGTGCGTCGCGACGTTCTCGGACCTCGATCAGTCCACCTTCCGCGAGCCCGGCACGCCGATCCCCAACCCGATGGAGGCCCGGCGCGATCGGTCGTTCGACGCCGAGATCGCGGTGGTCCACTGGGCTCGACCTCCGCGCACGGGCGGACCGCTTCCCGTGGCCGACGTGATGGTGTACGTCGACACCGACGCGGATCGGAAGTTCGACAAGCTGCTGGTCAAGGACGCCGAGACGAACCGCATCCGCGGGTACTCGCTCGACGAGCAGATGTATGCCCAGCGCGATGCCGCGCTCGACGACTACGCCTTCACCAAGGTCCCCGACCTGTTCACCCGAAGGCGAGTCAAGAGGAAGGCCGCCCTGGTCGCCGCCGCGCTCGTCGGTGGTGAAACCGTGGAGGCGAATCCCGACCGGGCGCACGCGCTCAGCGCGGTGTTCGGGGATGCCTCGCAGGACGGCACGTTCGACACCCTGAGCATCGGGACGCGCCTCGATTCGCGCGTGCTCATCGATGTCCGGCAGACGTCCTTGCAGAAGCGCTACGACGACGTTCAGGCCCGCGTGGCGAAGACCGTCGCCGGAAACCTCGACAAGGAGGCCGAGCGGGAGACGCTGGCCGAGCGCGTGGTGCTGCGGCAGATCCGTCGTGGCCGCATGCACGGAGACGTGCTGGTGGTCATGGGCTCGCCCACCCGGGTCTTCTACGACACCGACACCGACGGCAAGTACGACCTCTTGCTGGAGGGCCGGTCGGTCGACACGGGCTTCGCGCTCGGCGCCTATCATGTCGACGGCAAGGGACGCAGGCCGGCGCCCGAGCACGTGGGGCGCAAGCTCCTTCGGCCCGGCCTCATGAAGAATGCCTCCCATGCCGAGGCGCTCGGCGAGCGGTTCGCCCGCCTGTTCCCCGGCGCGCCGGCGGCCCAGATCGAGGACGGCGTCACCTCCCTGCCTTCGACGGACGTGGGGGAACAGTTCGTCGTCAGCGAGTTCCCCGGGTGCGACCGCAAGGTCTTCGCCGTCGGGGGCCGCACGTCCACGTTGGTCCTGATGGATCTCGACGCGAATGCGTTCACCGGCAAGCGCAAGAAGGCGACGCCCAAGGAGGTCATCGAGCAAGGCAAGCTCGACCCCGAGCTCGCCTGGGTGCTCGGCCCCGGTCTGAGCTGGGTGTTCTACGATCGCGACGACGACGGCAAGTACGATCTGGTCCTCGTCGAGCAGCTCTCGTCCCGCCGGGTGGCGGCCGCGTACGTCATCGGCCGCGACGGCACCCTCACCCCGGATGCCGCGCAGGTCGGAAAGCCCATCTTCACGCCCGATCTCTTCGAGAAGAAAGGGTTGCGTACCTCGCTGGATGCTCTGCGAACGGGGACCTGCGGCAAGTCCCTGTAGGAGTTCACCCCCCGCGCTCGTCCCCCGAAGTCTCCGCGTTGGGGCTCGTCGACCTCACCTGAGGCCTGCGGGACCGATGGACGCACGCCCCCATCGAGTGAAACGATGGGCCTATGGGACGAAGCGTCGCAGTGCGAGGTGTGGGGACGTGGATCGGAATCGCGTGTTGGGTGACGGTGGCTTCGCCGGCCCAGGCGGCCGTGGTGGATGCCGATCCCAGCAACTACAAGATGTTGCTGCCGCAGCTCCAGCCCGGGGACACCCTGTCGCTCGCGCCCGGCACCTACGTGCGCCTGACCATCAACGGGCTGCACGGCACCGAGGACGCGCGCATCGTCATCACCGGGCCGCAAGAGGGTGAGCCCGCGGTGATCGTCGGGGAGGCCGGCTTCAACACCGTTCAGCTCTACGGCTCGTCATACATCACGATCCGCAACTTGATCGTGGACGTGGGAGGTCTCCCCGTCGACGCGATCAATGCCAAGGACAGCATCTCCCACGACATCACCATCGAGCACAACGTGCTGCAAGGGTTCCCCGCCGACAACCAGCAGATCGTGGGCATCAGCACCAAGTCCACGGCCTGGAACTGGGTCATCCGTGGCAACACCATCGTCGAGGCGGGGACGGGTCTGTACCTGGGCAACTCCAACGGAGCCGCACCTTTCGTCGGCGGGCTGATCGAGCGCAACGTCGTCTCGAATCCCATCGGCTACTGCATGCAGATCAAGCATCAGAACGACTACGCGCCGCCCGAAGGGATGCCCGAGGACCCGCACGTCACCATCATCCGCCACAACGTCTTCATCAAGGACGACCGCCCCAGCCCCGACGGAGATCGGCCCAACCTCCTCGTGGATGGTTTTCCGGACGCCGGCGCCGGATCCATGGATCGATACGAGATCTACGGGAACTTCCTGTTCTACAACCCACGCGAGTCCCTGTTTCAGGGATCGGGCCGCCTGTCGATCCACGACAACCTGTTCGCCGGCGCCGGTGACGGGCAGACCGCGATCAACGTGACGCCGCACCAGGGCAAGGACATCCGGATCGCCCACGTGTACAACAACACGATCCTGGGTGGCTCCGTCGGCGTCCGCCTGGGTGCGGCCGCGAGCGAGAGCGACGCCGCGGTCGGCAACCTCGTTTTGGCGGCGACCCCCATCTCCGGTCCGTTCACCGACCAGCGCGACAACCTCTTCGACACCGTGGACAACGCGGACGCCTACGTGGTCGATCCCACCCTGGAGCTGGGCGTGCTCGACCTGTACCCGCTCGAGGGCGCGGTGGAGGGCGATCCCATCGATCTCTCGAAGTTCGCCTCGGACGTCGATTACGACCTCGACTACAACGAGGCCGACAAGGGGGTGTTCACCTTCCGGGGGGCGTACGCCGGGGCGGGGGACAACCCCGGCTGTCCACTGGGCCCCCAGCCCAAGATCGACTGCGGAGGCGGCTCGGGGGGCGACGGAGGCTCGACGGGGACCACCGGAGGGGAGGACGACGGCGGCGGCGACGGGTCGGTCGACACCGACTCGGGCACCTCCGATCTCCCGCTTCCCACCGGGGACGAGACCGGTGCCGGTGAAACCGATGGTGCCGGGGCGCGCGACGACGACTCCGGCACCGACGGATGTGGCTGCACCACGTCGACGCGAACCGTTCCGCCTGCGTGGCTCGTGCTCGGCGGGTTGTCCCTGGTGGTGTCGCGTCGCCGTCGAGACGTCCGCGCGCCGGGCGAGCACGTCCGATGACGATGACGTCCAGGTCCACGTTCACGGCCACTTCGTCGACGAGGGAGGTCGTCGACGGGAATCAGCGGTGGGTCGTTCGTGGGGGCGTGGTTTCGTCGAGGGCCGGGGGGTCGGTGGCGAGGTTGCGCAGGACGAGCAAGCGGGTGGCGATTTCTTCGGCGGCGTCGGTGGTGGCGAGGCTCAGCGCGTCGCGGACCAGGAGGGCGTCGTGGAGGCGGCCGCGGTGCAGAAGCCAGCGCAGCGTCGCCAGGGCCTCCGCGCGCAGCTCCGGGGCGGTGGCCAGCGCCTCGAGGGTCTCGCGGGCGGCGACGACTTCCCCCGCGCGGATCTGCCAGCGCGCGAGCGCGCCCAGGGCTGCCCCGTCTCCCCTGGACGCCGCCTCGATGAGTAGCTCCGTCGCGCGCTCGCGCTCGCCGTACGCGTACAGCAGGTCGCCGGCCTCGGCCAGGATCGCCGCGTCGTCGAGGCGACGTCGGCTCGGGGTGTGCGGTGGCATTTCGGAGTCCTCACCGGCGTGGGGACGCAGCGAGGCCGCGAGCCGCAGGCGCGTTTGCAGGCTTTGCAGGCGTTCGTCCGACATTGGCAAGGCCGCGAGGGCCTCGCTGGGCTCACCGATCGCCCGACGGAAGCGCGCCCGCTCCAGGTGCAGCCGCGTCCATCGCTCCCGCTCGTCGGCGTCCGTCGGCGGCCGGTCGGGCGAAAACATCTGCACGTCGGTGAACTCCCGCTCGATCTCCAGGCCGTCGCCGACGAACCAAAACAGCGGCCCGCTGTCGAACACCCATCGTGGATCCCAGCGGCCCCCGGCGTCGAAGCTGTCGGACAGGACCCGCCTCCCTTCGCTGGCCCAGATGGCGGTGGCCGTCGCCACCGACGACGAAGGCGCATCGGCGATGTCTTCCAGGATCACGTCGGGGCGCCAGCCCGTGTACGCGCGCTGGTCCTCGAGCGCACGGACGAGCCACGGCGACTGGACGAGGAGCGCGTCGCCGGGGGCGATCAGCCCCTTTTCGTACAGGCGGAGCAGGCTGGCCGTCGGCCGTCGCCGTGCCAGCGGGCCCTCGTCGGTCAGCATCGATCCCACCGTGGGCCTCAGACCCAGCCAGACGGTCACGATCGCCGCTGCGCTCGCCGAGATCGTCGCCCGCCGCGGAGCGCGTCCCGACGGCATCGTGCCCGCCAGCCACACCCATCCCGCCGCCGCGATGCCCACGAACGTAAGAAGGATCGGCAACGGGGCGAGGGGCCCGTCGACGTCGTGGACGACGAGTGCGGCACCCGCCAGCGCCAAGAGGCTGAGCCCGCCCCGCCAGCGCAAGGGGACCACCAAGAGCCCGAGCAACGCGAGCGCGGGGTACAGCGCGACGGCGGGCACGTGCTCCTCGATCGCGTCGAAGGGAGGCACCGCCAGATGGATGGTGCGTACGTCCCATGGCCAGCGCGCGCCGACCACGGTGAGCGCGACCGCAGCGATCGCGACCGGCAGCACACCGATGGCCAGGCTGCGCCCCCACGCGCGCAACTCCGTGTGCATCACCGCCGCGCCACGCAGGCTGCGGCTCTTTCGACGGAGCAGGCAGACCGCGGCGACCAGCACACCGAGCGGGATGCCGACACGCGGATAGAGCAGCGCGGTGAAGGCCGCGCCCGCCAGCGCGCGCGTGCGGTGAACGGCTCCGACGTGGCCGAAGTGCACGAGGGCGCGCAAGAGCGAGCCGACCGCGAGCGTCGCGGCCAGCGTCGCCGCGAGCGCGGGCAACATCGAAGCATCGCCTTGGTCGCGCAACCAGTGTTGGATGGGGACGGCGGCGAGCGGTCCCGCGACGACCGACGCGATCCAGCGGCCCGATCCACGAAACAGTTGGTGAGCGACCCAGGAGGCCGCCGCCGCGATCCCGAGGACCACGAGCACGGCCAGCGCTTCGACCCTCTGCGCGAGCTCGCCGACGGGGAGCCACGCGGCCACGTACAGCCACATGGCATCCAACGGGCCGGTGGTCGGCGGATCGAGCAGCAGCCGGTCGGGGCCGGTCCAACGCGGAGGCACGTCCAGGACCGCAAACACGACGGCGGTGACGAAGACGCTCGTCGCAAGCGCGCTCGGCGCGGCCCAACGTCGTCCCCCCGCTGCACCCCTCGCTCGCTGCGGGCCCGCCGATCCCCCTCCATCCGACGGCACGTCTGGAGCTTACCAACCGCCAATGCGGCGACAGGCGGGCAGTGCCTTGTGAACCCTGGCCGCAGTTTGCTATGTCCGGTGCCCCGGAACGTCATCGGGCACGAACCATGCAAAGCACCATCGAGCGCATCAGCTCCGTCGAGTGTCGCGTCAAGGTCGAGATCCCTTGGCCGGAAGTCTCTCCCCGTTTCGAGGACAAGATGCGGGATCTGCGTCGCCGCGCTCGGCTCCCCGGTTTCCGCCCGGGCAAGGTGCCGCCGCATGTGATCGAGCGGATGTTCGGCAAGAGCCTGCGCCAGGAGCTCGCCAACGACCTGGTGCAGG
>CAZYSW010000043.1:9896-19219 GCA_964650105.1 uncultured Nannocystaceae bacterium | reverse complement strand
CGTTCACCATCGCATCAGCTCTCCTCCCTCGCCCTACTGACGAGCAGCCTGTTCGGCCTCCTCACCCTCTCCGCCTGCCGCGATCGAGGCGAAAGCCGCCGGGCCGGTCCCTGCGACATGGGCCTCGTCCCCGGCGACCTGGTGATCACCGAGATCATGGCCAACCCCGCGGGCAGCGACACGGCCAACGAGTGGTTCGAGATTTACAACGCCAGCGGACGCCCCCTGGACGCGACCGGCCTGGTGCTCGTGATGAGCAAGGCCGACGGCTCGAGCGAAAAACCGCACACCATCGAGGGCCTGTCCTTCGAGATCGGGCAGTACGCCGTGATGGGCGACGTGATGCACGACGAGGCGCTGTTGCCCGCTCACGTCGACTACGGCTACGGCAACGCGCTCGGCAGCATGAACAACACGGCGGGGCGCCTGGCCATCTACTGCGGCGAGTCCCTCATCGACCAAGCCTTCTACGAGAACCCCGGGGACGGCGTCTCGCGGGGCTATGACGGTAGTCGGACCCCCGACGCCAGCGGCAACGACGACCTCACCGCCTGGTGCGACGCGACCACCCCGTTCGACGAGGAGCAGCTCGGGACGCCCGGCGGGCCCAACGACGTCTGCCTGGGCATCGGAAGCCCGACCACCTGCCAGGACGACGGCGAGCTTCGCGATGTCATCGCCCCGGCTCCGGGTGACCTGGTCGTCAGCGAGTTTCACCCCAATCCGAAGGTGGTCGCGGACGCGGACGGCGAATGGCTGGAGATCTACGTCAGGCGTCGCGTCGATCTCAATGGGCTGGAGATCGGCAAGATGCTCGGCGATCCGGAAATGGTGGTCGGCTCGTCCGAGTGTGTCACCGTCGAGGCGGACTCTTACGTGGTGCTCGCGCGCAACCTGGACCCCGACCGCAACGGTGGCCTCCCGCGCGCCGACCTGCTGCTGGACATGAGCATCGGCAACAGCGGTGGCACCCTGGTGCTCTCGCGCGAGGGCCAGCTCCTCGACCAGGTCACGTACACACGATCGTTCGACGGCAAGGCCCTCAACCTGGATCCGGATTATCTCGACGCCGACGTCAACGACGATCCCGAGGTGTTCTGCGCCGCCACCGAGGTCTACGGCGACGGTGACTTCGGTACGCCCGGAGCCCCCAACACCGAGTGCCCCATCGCGCCCCCCGAGGGGCAGTGCCACGATGGCACCGGCTTCGTCGAGCTCGATCCCCCCGCTCTCGGCGAGGTCGTGATCACCGAGTTCATGGCCAACCCTGCCGTGGTCGGCGACAGCGTCGGCGAGTGGTTCGAGATCCTGGCCACCGCGGACTTCCACCTCAACGGCCTCGAGCTGGGAACCGCTCCGGGCGAGGTCCGCGAGACCGTCGTCTCCGAAGCCTGCCTCCCCGTCCGCGCCGGTCAGTACGTCGTGTTCGCCCGACGCGACGATCCTGCGCTCAACGGCGGGCTCCCGCGGGTGGCCTACACCTTCGGGTTCTCTTTGGTAAACAGCAACGGCAGCTTGTTCGTGGGGTTCGGCGGCGAGGTGCTCTTTTCCATCGCCTATCCCACCGTCGCGGCCGGAGCCGCGACGAGCCTCGACCCGGCGTTCAGCGATCCCGGGGACAACGACGACCCCGACAACTGGTGCACCGCGGTCGACCCGTACGGCGACGGCGACCTCGGCACGCCAGGCGCCGAGAACCCGGTGTGCGAGGGCGGGGGTACGGGAGAGGGCATGTGCAACGACGGCGGGAGCGCACGCGCCATCGTCTCGCCCCAATTCGGGGACCTGGTCATCACCGAGTTCATGGCCGACCCCGCCAAAGTCGACGACGCCGACGGCGAGTGGTTCGAGGTCTTGGTGAAGGCGGACGTCGACCTCAACGGGCTGCAGCTCGGACGAGACGTCGGCGTCGTGGAGGCCACCTTGCCCGCCGATGGGGACTGCCTGGCCGTCGTGGCCGGGACCCGCATCGTGTTCGCCCGCAGGGCGGACCCGGATGTCAATGGCGGCATCGCCGACGTGTATCGGACGTTCTCGTTCAGCCTCATCAACAGCAACCGTGGCCTATGGGTCGGCCTGAACGACCAGCCGCTCGATGCGATCACCTACACCACCGTCGTGTCCCCCGGCATCTCCACCAGCCTCGACCCCGGTTCCGAGGACCCCGTCGCCAACGACGACGAGGAGAACTTCTGCGCCTCCACCAGCACCTACGGCGCCGGCGACCGGGGCACGCCCGGACTCGTCAACGACGCGTGCGGAGCGTAGCCGTCCCTGTGAGCTCCGATCCTCGACGCTCCCTCATCCGCGATGCCCCTTCGCCGCCTCAGCATCCGCCGTTTCGCCCCGCCCGGGGTCGGATTCGCGCTCGGCCTGGTGGCAGCGAGCGCCTGCGGAGACCGGGCATCGAACACCTGCGGCCCCTCCTCGGCCTTGGTCGTCCGGGTGATCGACGGAGACACCGTCGAGCTCGAAGGCGGTGAGCGGGTCCGCTACCTGCTCGTCGACACGCCCGAGGCCACCAACGGCAAGAACGACTGCTACGGGGCCGAGGCCACCGCGTTCAACCGTCAACTCGTCGAGGGGCGCGAGGTCACCCTGCGCTACGACGTGGAGTGCCGCGACCCCTACGACCGCATCCTCGCCCACGTCGAAGTCGACGGGCGCCATGTCAATCGCCTCCTCGTCGAACGTGGCTTCGCCTGTGTGCTGGTGATCCCGCCCAATGGCGAGGACGAGGCCGATCTCTTCGAAGCCCTCGAGGATCAGGCACGCGCGGGATCGGTGGGTATGTGGGGCTCGTGCGGAGACGTGACCTGTGACTGACTGGGCACGCCAGCGGGCCCCCGGCCGCATCCTGCTCGCGTGGGTCGTCCTGACGAGCGCGCTCGTGTTGGTGCTCTTGCCCCCTCGTACCGCGCGCGCCATCGAGTACGAGGTCTTCATCGACGTCGACGACGAGGAGGAGCTCTACGACCTCTACGTCACCCAGCAGATCTCCGAGTCGACCTTCAACGACCTGCTCGACCTGATCCGGCGAGGGGTGGATCTCGACGTCGCCAGCCGAGAAGAGCTCTACGCCCTGCCCAACCTGACCTACGACGACGTCGATCGCATCATCGCCTACCGCACCCAGGCCGGCCGGATCACCGACCCCGCGGCACTGGTCGTCGCCGGCGTGCTCCCCCGGCGCACCTTGGAGTCGATCGCCGCCTTCCTCGTGGTGCCGGATCCCGGCGGCGAGATCACCACCGTCCGCGGCTTCGCCCGCTATCGCACGGTCTGGACCGTCGAGGACCACCGCGTGCCGCCCATGGCGCTCCAGGCCCGCGTGTCGACCTTCCGCAATCTCACGGTGGGCGCGGCCGGCCTCCTCGACCGCAATCGCCTCGCGCCGGTCACCTGGGATCCCAATCGCGGCGCTCTGGTCTCCGAGGGGCGAAAGACCCAACCCCGCCTGGTCAAGTTCTTCGCGCAGTGGGACACCCCGCGCTGGGGGATCATCGCCGGAACCTACAGCATCGGCTTCGGCCAGCGCCTGGTCTTCGACACCAGCGGCCGCTACACCCCCAACGGCTTCTACCTCGACGACACCGTGGTCCGCCAGCAGGACCTCACCGTAGACTGCAAACTCTCGACCGGCGAGCTCACCGAGACGCCGTGCCCCCGTGACGAGCCGCGCCGCTACGTCACGCCCGACTACACCATTCGCGAGGGGCTGCGCGGCGCCGCGGCAGGCTTCAAGGACGCGAAGCTGCCCGTCGGCTGGCTGCAGGGCTACGGCTTCTTCTCCTACCAGACCCGCTCGATCTACCAGTACGCGATCTACGATCGTAGCCGCTGCGAGGATCCGCGGCTGGACCCCGATCTCTTCCCCGAGTGCTCGGCACCCGACCTTCTCCGACGTCAGGACGATCTCCTCGCGCCCGCGCCCGCCCTCTCCTTCACCACCTTGCCCAACGCCTACAACGAGATCCTCGGGGGCGGGAACTTCAGTTGGTTTCGCGATCGCCGAACCCACGTCGGTGTCACCGGGTACGGAGCGACCACCCGTTGGCTCGTCGAAGGGGCCGACCTCGACTTCCAGGAGACCGCGCGCTACCCCTTTTCACCCCGCAAGTCGGCGCCGCGCGGCAGCAGTTGGGGCGCCGTCGGAGCGGACATGGCCTACGGTCGCGACTGGGCCGATCTCTTCGTCGAGCTCGCATTCAGCTTCGACGAGATGGGGAACGGCCCCGAGGGCCTTCCCCTCGACACCTCCGACAGCCCTCCGCTGGGAGCAATCGTGCGCCATACCGCGACGTGGCGCACGCACGAGATTGAGGCGAGCATCCGCTACTACGACACCAACTTCGTCAACCCCTACGCCCGGTCGATCGCGGCGTCCGACGTCAGCGACGGTCTGCGAGCCAGCGACGAGATGGGCGGGCGCCTGCGCTACACCGGGCTGATCGCCGACCGTCTGAGCCTGCGAGCGTTCGCCGACTTCTGGGGCGAGCCCCCGCTGCCCGACCGCCCGAGTCACCTGCGCGACCCCGCGCCCACGGCACGCCTGTACGCCCGGTCCGACGTTCGCGTGCTCCCCTGGCTCATGCCCGGGCTGTGGCTGGAGTGGCAGACCCGCGATCTCACCGCCCGCGGCCGAGCGAACCGCTGCTACGATCAGGGCCAGGAAACCTACGACGACGTGTTCGAGTTCGAGGAAGCGGCGGACCAGGCGGTCGGCACGGGCGCGCCGAGCTTCTACGAGATCGATCGCGATCCGCTGCTCGGGCCAGCGCTACCGGATCACTGGCCGACTGCGCTTCGACCCCCACAAGCGCGTCTACTTCAGCCTGCAGTACCGCCACGACTTCGCCGACGACGGCCACTACGACGAGCGCATGCGCCAGGACGCCAACGCCTTCTTCCAGCTCGGCGCCAATCCGGTCGACCCGCTTCGCATGCGCTTCCGCCTGCGCTACGCCAACGAAGACATCCACGATCCCGCCCGGCTCGAAGAGTCGTTGTGGGCGTACATGGACCTGGCGTACACCGTGCGCCGCTGGTTCATCCCCAGTGTGCGCTACGACTTCCGGATGTTCCTCGACGACCGCGAGAGCACGGCCTTCCGGCGCCCCAACCCCGAGCACTGGCTGCACTTCCAGCTCGAGTCCCGCTTCTGATCCCGCCGCCTCGGCTCGACCTCGCCGCCGAGCCGTCCGCCGGTTTGTTACAGTTGGGGCCGAGAATGGACCTCTACAGCGCAGCCAAGCGGCTCAGCCGGCCGTTCGTCTTCGACCCGCAAAGCCGCGCCGAACGACTGCCGCTCGACGCGCGTGGCATCATCGGCGACGGCATCACGGCGGCGCTCGTGCGAGTCGACGGCGCCATCGACTGGCTGTGCTTCCCGCGGTTCGACAGCCCCGCGGTGTTCGGTGCCCTCCTCGATCCCGACAAGGGTGGCCTCACCGCGATCACCCCCTGTCACCGCCCCTTCGAAGCCCTCCAGAGCTACGACCCCGACACCAACGTCCTCGAAACCCTGTTCCGCGTCGAAGGCCTGGGCGTGGTGCGGCTGACCGATTTCATGCCCTGGAGCGACGACCCCCGCGCGTCGATCCACGAGGTCCACCGCCGGGTCCAGTGCGTCGAGGGAAACGTCGAGCTGCGCGCAATCTTCGATCCACGCTTCGAGTACGGTGCGGCCCGAACGTCCCTGGAAGTGATGGAGCACGGCGTAAGGGCCCGCAGCGCCGACGGGAGCACCCTGGTGGCCGTGCTCGGGCGCCCCGGGTCATGGAGCGAACGCGACGAAGGCGGCCTGCAGCAGACGTTCACGCTGCGCGCCGGCGATCGGTGCTGGATGGTGTTGAGCTGGGATGCTCCACGCCCCGAGCCCATCTCCGCCTACCGCCCGTTCGATCACCTCCGCTCCACGCGGCACGCCTGGCGCGAGTGGTCGAGGCAGCTCCGCTACGACGGCCCCTGGCGGCACCACGTCATGCGCTCCGCCTTGCTCCTCAAGCTCCTCATCCACGCGCCCACCGGAGCGATGGTGGCGGCGCCCACCACCTCGCTGCCCGAATGGCTGGGAGGCTCCCGCAACTGGGACTACCGCTACACCTGGACCCGCGACGCCGCGATGGCCATTCGGGCCACCAACCTCATCGGCTACACCCAGGAGGCTCGCGACTTCTTCCACTTCATGCGCCGCGCGCTCGACAAGACCGAGCGGCTCCAGGTCATGTACACCGTCGCCGGCGACGACGTCCCCGACGAGCGTACGCTCGATCACCTCTCGGGGTTCGCCGACTCGCGTCCGGTGCGGATCGGCAACGCCGCCCGCGACCAGCTCCAGCTCGACACCGCCGGTGCGCTGGTGGACGCCGCGTGGTTGTACGAGCGCTTCGGTCACGCCCTCGGCCTGCGCACGTGGAGGCGGATCCGGGCGGTCATCGACGCGGCCATGGACAACTGGAGCCTGCCCGACGATGGCATCTGGGAGCCCCGCGCCGAGCGACGGCACAACGTGCACTCCAAGCTGATGAGCTGGCTGGCCTTCGACCGTGGTGCCCGCATCGCGACGCGGTTCGGCGACGCGCCGGCGCGACAACGCTGGCTCGCCGCCGCCGAGGCCGTCCGAAAGGACATGTTCACCCACGGCCTCACCGCCCAACAGAAGGCCTTCCGCGCCAACTACGAGGCCGACAGCTACGACGCCGCCCTGCTCTTGCTCCCCATCCACGGATTCATGGAGGCCACGCATCCGCTCATGGTCCAGACCATCGATAGGGTCCGCGAACACCTCGGCGTCGGCCCTTTCCTGTATCGCTACCGCGGCCATGACGGCGTGGGCGGCGAGGAGGGGGCGTTCGTCTTGTGCGGTTTCTGGCTGGCCGAGACCCTCGCCATGTGCGGCCGCCTCGACGAGGCCCAGGAGGTCTTCGCCGCCCACGCCGACGCCTCCAACCACCTGGGCCTGCTCGCCGAAGAGGTCGACCCCGGTACCCGAGCCCAACTCGGCAACTTCCCCCAGGCCTTCAGCCACCTCGGCCTCATCAACGCCGCGGCCCGCATCGATCTCGCGCTGCGTCTGCGCGACGAGGGCCTCGACGAGATCCCCCACCTCCTCCACGTTCCCCCCCAAATCGCCCAGCGCGAGCCCTGACTTCCAGGAATCCTCGGCGCGGTCGGAGGTCGAGCACGCGCGAACGGGCTCGCTCGGCACCGGACCGCGCCGCGCCGTCCGGGGCGCGCAAAGGATCCGACCGCCGCGTCTCGTGCTCTTCGCCCCGCGAGCAAAGAACCCGAGCAGGATCCACCGTGCCCGCGTGAACCGTCGGGCGTGGCGACTACAGCACCCTCTCCAGCACGACGACGCGCCCCACGTTCACCTCGACCCGCACGGTGCCGTCGGGCACGGCAAAGCTCGGGCCCGTGGCCTCGAGGAGCACGTTGCCGTCCTCGTCGAATGCCGTCCAGCGTCGCACGGGCTCGCCCTCGTCGAAGCCTTCGGCGGGGGCCCTCGCGACGTCCCCCTCGAGCTCGACGACCGCAGCAAATCCCGGGTCGGCCACCACCCCCATCGGCTCGGGCCCATAGAACGCCTCGTCCACCGGATCGAAGCGGAAGTCGCAATGCACGTGGGTGGTGTACTCCACGAGCATCCCTCCCTTGCTCGTGCACTGCACCTCGAGCGTATCCAGCCCCACCTCGAGTGGATCGAGATCGAACCCGTCCCCGTACATGTGTCGCGAGTACGTCGCGCCCCCGATCTGTGCGTTGTAGGCGGGCGAGCGATACCCCGAGTTGACGGCGATCGCCCCCACCGCGTCGCGCAGTGCTTGCAGCGAGGCCACCGCGTGCGGCTGCACGATCGCGTAAGCCCCCTTCGACGGCTGCGCGATCTCTCCGAGCTTGAAGTTGGGCGCGAGCGCGAGCCCCGGATCCAGCATCGTCACGTCGATCAGGGCGATCGGCTTGCGGTAGTTCGGATTGCCTTGATACGGCTCGGGGTAGGCGTAGCCCTCGGGCGGGTCGTCGAAGTAGACCAGCGGGACGCAGGTGGTCCAGGCGTTGTCCGCTCCCGGATAGCAGACCTCGGCCGGCATGCCCCCGCCGTCGGTCGTCTCCTGGCCTCCCTCGTCGTCGGCCCCTGCCCCCGAGCCGTCCTCGTCCTCGCACACGCAGGCCCCGAACCCCTCGCCGTCGGACCGACAGGTGGCCTCACCGAGGTGCAGACCGTCGGGACACAGGCACGTTCGGGTCTCTCCCGGAGCACACGACGCATCCCCGCCCGTGCCGCCTTCGTCGGAGGCCCCGACGCTGGACTCGTCGCCCGTCGACGACGCGCTGGCCTCGGGATCCCACGGGACCCCCCCACGCTCGTGCTCCCCCGCGCAACCCAGGGAAAGCGCGAGCAAGAGCACGCCGCCCCGGCGGCGGCCACCTGTCCGTCTGCCGTCCATGACTCCCCCGACCGCAAACATACCGGACCCTTCCCCCCGTAGGTACCGCCCCCCGGTCCCGGCCCGACGACTCGGCGACGACGCTCGATCGCCGGACCTCGCCGCGGCCTCTGCCGTCGGTCCCCGACCCCCGTTTCGCATGCTTCGCATCGAGACCTTTTGGTAGTGCGCCGAACCCCGTCGACGCGTGGTGTCGACGAACGCTCGTCCCTCGCACGCGAACGTGCACACCCACGGCCTTTGGTTCCCACGCCACCCGGAACGCGGCCGTTCACGCGCGGCAGCGAACTTGTCGTTCACCCCACGGAGCGTGTGGGCGCCGTCACAGGCCGCCGCGCGGTCGGCGTTTTCGGGGTTGGCGGGGCGAAACCGCGCGCGTACCACCATCCGGGCGTCCTCGCACAACGCCTCGCATTCCTCGACCCCTCCTTTCGAGCGCAGACCTCATGACCGACCACGACGCCCCGTTCCGCACCTCACCCAACGACACCGCCCACATGCCCGGCGTCAGCGCCATGTCCATCTACGTGCCGCGCTACCGCGTCCGCCTCGAGGACTGGTGCGGCTGGACCGGTACACCTTGGGACAAGGTCCGCGCGGTCGTCGGCCGCAGCTTTCGGATGTGCGGACCCGACGAGAACGTCTACACCATGGCCGCCAACGCGGTCTTGCGCCTCATCGTCGACAACGACATTGACCCCGGCGAGATCGGCTTTCTGGGGCTCGGAACCGAGTCGAGCACCGACAACGCCGCGGGCTCGGTCATCGTCAAGGGCATGATCGACCAGGCGCTCGAGCGGCTCGGTCGGCCGCGCGTCGCCCGGGACTGCGAGATCCCCGAGTTCAAGCACGCGTGCCTCGGCGGCGTGCTGG
>CAZYSW010000043.1:0-9886 GCA_964650105.1 uncultured Nannocystaceae bacterium | reverse complement strand
CTCAAGGCCGCCGTACGCTACGTCCGCTGCGACGGTCGCCATCGCAAGGCCATCGTGGTCTGCGGCGACCTGGCGCAGTACGCCCGGGGCAGCACCGGCGAGCAGACGCAAGGCGCAGGCGCGGTGGCCATGCTCGTCGAACGTCGACCGCGGCTGTTCGCCGTCGACCTCGACTGCACCGGCACCGCCTCCGACTACCGCGGTATCGACTTCCGCAAGCCCTTCGCGCGCCACTTCATGCCCGAGTACGGAGCGACGACCGAGCGCCACCGTGACTTCCCTGTGTTCAACGGCCGCTACTCGACCCACTGCTACATCGACGCCGTGCTGCACGCTCTCGACGCGATGTTCGAGCGGATCGGAGGCGACCGCCTGCAGGTGCTCGACACGGTGGCCGGCGTGTTCTTGCACCGCCCCTACCACTTGCTGCCCTACCAGGCCATGGCCGCCGCCTTGGCGCGTGCGATCGCCCGCGAGGACGCGCCCGCCTTCGAGACGCTGTGCGCCGACGCGGGCATCGATCCCGGTCGCACCCGCGAAGAGCTGCTCGCCAGCCCGCGCCTGTTCGAGCAGGTCACCGCCGCAGGCCCCAACGTCGAGGTCCACCCGCACGCCCAACGCCTCTTCAAGGACTTCGCCAAGACGGCCCGTTTCGAGGCCTTCACCCGCGAGAAGATGAGCCTGGGCGCCGAGCAAGTGCGCGATCTCGGGAACCTCTACACCGCCTCGCTCCCGGCCTGGCTGGCCGCCGCGTTCGACGACGCCCTGTGCTCGCGTCGCGATCTCGACGGCCGGCACCTGCTCGCCGTCGGTTACGGCAGCGGCGACTCGGCCGAGGCCCTTCCCTTGCGGGTCGTCGAGGGGTGGAAGGAGGCCGCCGCCAGGATTCGCTTCGACGAGGCGCTCGCCGACTTCGTGGACCTCGATCGCGACCAGTACGCGGCGCTCCACGAGGGCCGCGCCCCCGACATCGTCCACGCCGCGAACACCCGGGGCTTCGTCATCGCCGAGATCGGCCGCCGGAACGACCCCGACTTCCAGGACGTCGGCATCGAGTACTACCGCTTCGTCGGCTGACGCATCGCCGCCCCGGTCCACCACGGTGTGGCCCCTCACCAGGGCCTCCACCCACGACGCCTGCACGCGTCGATCCGCAAGCGCACACCCGCAGCGCGCGTTCGCGCTCGCCCCCGGCCCCCGGCAGCGCACCACCCGACCTTCAGCGCAGGTCACGCGAACCCCGACTGGGCCCGGCCTTCGTTCGGGCTGCGGCGTCCCACCGATGGCCTTCCCTCGTCGGGTGGGTTCGGCGGCCCCTCCACGGAAGAGCGCGGCGACCCGCCCGGCGCGTGACCCCGCGCCCGTTCCCATCGCCCCCGCCGAGGCCCCGCCCCGCTCGACGCGACGTCCACCGAGGGCTGCTAGCATCCGCGGCGATGGCCGACATCACCGTGCTGCTCGCCGGAGGCGGTACCGGCGGTCACATCTACCCCAACGTCGCCATCATGGAACGGTGGGTCGAGGCGCGCGGTCGCGACACGATTCACTTTCTCGTCTCCAATCGACCCGGTGACGACGAGATCATGCGAAAGCTCGCCGTCCCGTTCACCGCATCGCCGGCTCGTCCCCTGCCCAGCCTTCGCAAGCCGTGGCAGGCCCCCGCATTCGGCATCTCCTTCTCGCGCGCGCTGGCGCAGTGTCGCCGATTGATCCGCGAAGCCGGCATCGGGGCCGTGGTGGCGACCGGAGGGTTCGTCTCCGGTCCCGCCGTGGTGGCGGCGATGCGTGCCGGCATTCCGCGGGTTCTCGTCAACCTCGACGCCGTCCCGGGTCAGGCCAACCGCCGCCTCGCTGGCATCTCCACGCGGGTCTTCTCCGTCTATGCGTCCCCGCTGCTCCCCGATGCTTCCCTCATCGGTCTTCCGCTGCGTCGCGTGTCGGTCGAGCGCTGCGAGACCCCCCACGCACGGGCCGAGCTCGGTCTCGATCCCGACCTTCCCCTCCTGTTCGTCACCGGTGCGACGCACGGAGCCCAGTCGGTCATCGAGACCATGATGGCGCTCGTCGCCGATCGATCCTGGGCCGACCGTCTCCGGGGATGGCAGGTGTTCCACCAGTGCGGCACGTACGACGTGCAGCGGCTGCAAGAGGCCTACGATCGCGCCGACGTCCGGGCCGAGGTCGTCGCGTACTGCGATCGCATGGGCCTGGCCTGGCGCGCGGCGGACATCGCGATCAGCCGAGCGGGCGCCGGAAGTGTGGCCGAAGCATGGGCGAACGCCACGCCGACCATCTTCCTCCCCAACCCGTACCACCGCGATCAGCACCAACGGCACAACGCCGAGCCGCTCGCGAATGCCGGCGGCGCGCTCATCGTGCAGGACACTACCGAAGCCGCGCGAAACGTCGAGCTGCTCGGACCCCACCTCGCGGCCTTGCTCGACGACCCGCCGCGCCGCGCCGCGATGCGCGAGGCCCTCCGACGCACGTGCCCGCCCGACGGCGCCACCGAGGTCGCGCGCTGGCTCGACGAGCACGTGCGCTGACCTCGGCGCGCGCGACCATCCCGTTGCGCGGCGTTCTACCCCGTCCACGACCGCAATCGACGAAGTGCCTCCTGCGCCGCGTTGCGAGCCGAGCGTCAGGTTCGAGACTCCCCCGTGGAGCCCATCGCCAGACGCGAGGGGACAGCGAAATGTTGACGGAAACGGACACCAGAAACACGAAGGTGCGTAGCCGCCTGAGTTGGGCATCCATTTTCGGCGGCACGGTCACCGCGCTCGGCCTCTGGATCCTCCTCGGCACGTTCGGCCTCGCGACCGGATTCAGCGCCATGGAGCCCGGAGACGAGAGCCTCAAAGGAGAGTGGATCTGGATGGGAATCTGGAGCCTGGTGATCCCCATCGTCGCCGCGTTCATCGGCGGATACGTCGCGACACGTTCCGCCGGATCCATGTTGCGGCGCATGGGCATGCTCCACGGCCTCGTCGTGTGGGGCTTCACGATGCTCATCGGAACGCTCCTGATCCTGTGGAGCGTGGGCGCCATCGCGGGACGTACGGTCACCGTGACCTCCGAGCTCGCCGGTGCGACGGCCACCACGGCTCGAACCGCCGGACAGCACGACGGCGGCGGCCTGGCCCAGGCCATCGGCGATTACCTGGACATCGACCGCTTCGACCTCGTGCGCGCGGTCAACCAGCACCTCCTCGAGCGGCAGGAGCAGCCCATCACCGAGACCCAGTTCCGCGCGGCCATACGCCAGGCGGCCAACGATGCCCTTCGCGAGGGCCAGATGACCGAGGAGATCCTGGTCGACGCCTTCAGCCGCCACACACCGCTCGAAGAGCAAGAGATTCGCGCACTTTCGCAGGATTTGATGGACGAGTGGAACCAGACGGTGGGTTCGGCCAAGGACGCCGCACTGTCGGCCGCCAACATGTTCGGCAACGGCATGTGGTGGGTCTTCTTCTCCATGCTCATCGCCCTCGGGGCATCCTTGGCGGGCGGCATCCTCGGGGCCCGACGCGAGCGACCCGTGGTGGTCGCTCCCGAGACCCCGGTCGAGCCCCACGAGCCCGTCCCCACCGGGCACGTGGGCCGCTGACCCGCCGGCGCGCTCGAAGGGCGACACCCGACCGCCTTGCCCTCCTCCGAACGCATCGCCCGCGAGGCCGGCCATCGACGCCCGCCCAGCCCGGCGGTCCCGACCCCGAGCCTCCGGCGTTCGGAGGCCGGGGTCGGGCATCGCGGGATTTCCCGGATCGGCAAGCGACCGTCGGCTCAGTCCACGCGCGGAGGCGTGACGTTGCGTGCACGTTCCAGGTCCCGGCGCGCTGCCTCCAGTTGCCGCTCGATCTCGCGAGCGCGGGACTCGAGCGCCTCTTGCTGCGCTTTCAACCTGCGCTCGGTCTGCTCGAGCATGGCTTCACGCCGACGCGTCCGGTCCTTCGTCTGGCGCTCGGCCTCCCGGCTGCTGCGCTCCACCTCTTTTTGACTACGCTCGATGGCACGCCGACTCCGCTCGAGGGCTCGGCGCGCGCGCTCGTGGGCTTCACGCTCGTGCGCGTACACCCGCGCCCGCGTCCACGCTTCGTACTCGCGAAGCTTCTTCTCGTAGCCGGGCGGCAGCGCGGAGCGCCCGTGGCGATCGGGCGCAAAGGCGGGCGGCCGTGGGGGTGCGAAGTTCTGCGACGCATGCGGGACCCGGCGCGCGCGGGAGGGTCGGGATCCCTTCGATGCGCGAGGACCTCGTGGCGCTCGTTCGATGCGTCGTTCGATCACGCGATCGCCTTCGCCGCGGCGGATGATGACCACACCGTTCTCGACCCGGATCTCCGCCCACGTTTCCTCCGCCTCACGCCCTCGCGCGTGGCCGAGGGCCTCGAGGATCTCGCGCTTCGTCGGAACGTCCCCACGCTTCTTGGAGTCGCGAAACACCCGATCGATCCGCTTCTTGGCCGCCTTGCGCTCCTTGGCGACGCTCTTGCGTGCCTGCCTGCGCGCCTTGGCGTCCTTTTTGGACGAGGTCGTGTCGTCCGCGCGAGCCTCCGGGGCCGCAGCCGCATCCGTTTCGCCGGTTCGCACCACCATCAGCGTCTCGCCCGGCGCTTCCCGCAACGCCACGAAGTTCTCGCCGAGAACGACCACCTCGCCCAGGCCGTCGGTCCCCCGCGTGGCGTGGGCTCGACGATGCGCACTCGAAACCGATGGCGCGAGCACGACGATCGCCGCTAGACCCACGGCCATCGCCCCCGCGATCCAGCGAGGTGCGCTCTCCCGGACATCGTCGGGCAGATCGACGAGCCGCGTGATCCTCCTGGCCAGCGCCGACGGGACGTCGGCCATCGCGGGCGCCACCCCGAGCCGCCGACGGGACGCGACCCACCCGGCGACCTCCGTCAGGCACTGGGCGAGCACGAGCGGGCTGTCGGTGCGACGGGCGGCCCAGGCATCGCACACCAGCTCCGAGGCTTCCGCCAGCGCTCGGTTCGCCACGCGATGCAACGGCTGAAAGAAGAACACCACCTCGACCAGCGCACCGATCAGCCTCCACGCCGGGTCGCGGCGGAGCAGGTGCGCGAGCTCGTGGGCCAACATGGTGCGCTGCTGCTCGTCGTCGAGGTCTTCGAGGGCCCGCGGGGGCACACAGATCCGCCCGCGTCGCCCGAGCCCCAGCGCCATGGGGCTCGACAGCCCCGGCACCACCCTCAGCTCGACGGTCCCGCGCAGGCCCGCGTCTTCGCACCAGCGCTTTGCGTACACGACCAGCGGCCCCGACTGAAGTCGCCGGCTCGACCCCATCGACCGGCGTAGACGCCACCAGACCACCCCCAGGCGGACGAGCCCCGCCAGGGCGAGCACCGCCCACGCCCCGAGGATCACGACGCTCCACGGCACGCGTTCGCGCCTCGGCTCCGAGGCCGACACGGCGTCTTCTGACAGCGAAGGCGGTGGGAGCTCGGCCCACGCGAGCGGCTCGCTCATCGCCACGTCCGGCGGAATCAACCCGCCCAACACCGGCCGCACCGGCGCGACCGGAGGCGCCTCGGGCGAAAACAGCTCCATGCGCGGGCCCCAGGTCGCCTGGGGCAACATCAGGGTCAGCCCGGTGGTCACGAGCGCACCGATGAGGCCGACCTTCCACAGGGCGGCCGCGATCTCGGGTCGGTCTCTCCAGATCCGACACAGCATCCACACGACAGCCGTCAGGATCGTGGAATGGATCAGATAGGTTCCCAGTGCGCCGACCACGAGCTCGGCGAAGGATGCGTGAGAGGTGATCACTTGCGCCGCTCCTTTCGTTTTGCCTTGTTTATCAAGGCGCGCAATGCCTCGAGCTCACCGGGCTCGACCTCGTGCTCCGCGATCAGGTGGCTCGCCAGCGCAGCCGCGCTCCCGTCGAAGAGCCGATCGGCCAAATCCGCCACCATGGTCCGCGTGACGTCGGCCTCGTCGACCATCGGGACATAGAGAAATCGACGGCCCTCCGCACGGTGCGCCACCACGCCCTTGGCCTCCATCTTCTTGAGCATGGTGGCGATGGTGGTCGGGGCGAGCCCGTGGGTGGGCAGGAGTGCGGCGTGGACCTCCGCCGCGGAGGCCTCCTTGCGTTCCCACAGAACCTTCATGATCGCGAGCTGCAGCTTGCCCAGCCGTTCGATTCCGGACACGTGCCCTCCTTGAAACGACCCGATTAGTACTACCGTGGTAGTTCACCGATTGCAAGCCCCCTTCGAAGGGCCATCCGGGGCCCGGGGAGCCGAGGGCCGACCCCAAGACCGCGCGCCGTGTTTCACCCGTCGACCGGACGGAAGACACGAACGCGACCACGCGATCGGGGAATCGAATTCCGCAGCGCCGTGTTCTCGATTCCGGCGGACGGGATGAACCCACTCCCGCCGACCACGTGTCGAAACCGGGTCGAGGTCCCCGAACCCTCGGGTTCGAAATCCTCTTGGAAAGGAGTACGAACGATGATGCGGTTGTTCACCCCGATCGCGACGCTCGCCCTGTGCCTCATGGCGGCGGGCTGTGATGTCCGGGCCTTCTTCGGTGAGGACGCCGTGGCGCCCACCGACGAGCTGTGTCAGCGAAACGACGCCGGGTGGTGCCCTCCGTGATCCACCGACCAGACCCGCGGCTCGAGACCGGCGGCGAGCCACCCGAGCTCGCCGCCGGTGGGGGGTTGCTCCCTCCTGTCGGCCGCGCCGAGCTGCGGCTGCGCGCTCCTCGATGACGATCGAAAGCCGCGCCCTCCGTCAATGGTGGCCCAGCTCGGCCCGACGAAGCAGACGACCGATCTCCTCGGCGGGCCGATGCGCGAGTGCGTCCTGGTCGATGCACAGCAACCGACCGTGGTCGACCACGATCTCCCCGTCGACGAGCACCCAACAGACGGCATCGCGCGCCACCCCGTAGACGATGCGATCGTAGACCTCGACGCCCGAGGGCCCAAACGTCTGCGGCCGCTCGAGGTCCAAGACGACCACATCGGCCCGCTTGCCCGGCTCGAGGCTTCCGATCCGGCCTTCGAGCCCCAACGCCCGCGCGCCCTCGATGGTCGCCATCTCCAGCGCACTTCGAGCCGAGAAGCCCCCGGGTCCCTGCCGCACGCCCTGCAACAGCGCGGCCAGGCGCATCTCCTCGATCACGTCCATGTCGTTGTTGCACGGGGCCCCGTCGCAGCCGATGCCCAACACGACCCCCGGCGTGCCGGCGAGAAAGGTCAGGTCGGCGATCCCCGATCCGAGCTTGAGGTTGGCGGACGGACAGTGGCACACCTTCAACGGACGACCGCCCAAGATCTCGCGGTGGTGCTCCCGAAACTGCACCGCGTGCGCGATCCGAAAGTCGGTGTCGAGCACCCCCAGCGTGTCGAGATACTCCATCTGCCCCACGCCCAGCGCCTCGCGAACCTCGTCCTCCTCGCGGGGGTGCTCGAGCAGGTGAGTGTGAATCGGCATCCCGGTCTGCAAGGCGAGCGCCACCGTCTTCTCCCACAGCGTCCGCGAGCAGCTCAGGACGAACCGCGGGCATAGCTCCACCTCGATGCGACCGCCCGCGGCCCCGTGCCACCGCTGGTACAGCGCCAGCGCCTCCTCCAGGGCTCGATCGGTGTCCTCGGCCAGCCCTTCCGGCACCCCGGCCCCCTCGTCCATCAGGCACTTGCCGGCCACCGCCCGCAGGCCGCTCGCCGCGATGGCCTCGAAGACCGCCTCCATCGGTCGCCCGATCCCGATGTCCTGGATGGTGGTCGTCCCCGACAGCAGGCAATCGGCCGCGCCGAGCATCGCCGACCAGTAGGCGCTGTGGTGATCGTGCGCCGCCTCCAAAGGCCAGATCCGCTGCCGCAACCAGTCCATCAGCGCGCGCCCCTCGGCCAGCCCCCGAAACAGCGCCTGCCCGAGGTGCACGTGGCCCTGCACGAAGCCGGGCAGCACATGCTTGGCGCACGCGTCGATGACCCGCGCGTCGGCAGCGGCCGACACCTCGCCGACCGCGACGATCTCCCCCCCTTCGATCAACAGATCGCCCGAGACGACGCGCCGCTGGGCGTCCATCGTGACCAGCGTCCCGCCTCGGATCCACGTCTGGCTCGACGTCGTCACCCCCAGGAGGGTATCGAAGAAGTCGCGTGGGGTGAGAACGACGTCGGCGTCGGCGTCGACGCCGGCGAGGCGCGAGACGAACCAATCAGGCATGGTGCGAGCGTCGACAACGCAGCCCGCCTCGAGGAGGACGGTGTCATCGTCTCGCGAGCCGTTTCCGAGCTCCGGTTAACGGTAGACCTCGGGTTTGAGCACGCCGATGTAGGGCAGGTTCCGGTACAGCCCGTCGTAGTCCAATCCGTAACCGACCACGAACTCGCCGGGACAAGCGAAACCCGAGTACCGCACGTCGACGTGCTCGCGGCGGGCCTCCGTCTTATCGAGGAGCGCGCACACCTCGATCGACTTCGGCATCCTGGTCATCAGGTTGTCCACCAGGTACCGCAAGGTGAGGCCGGTGTCGATGATGTCCTCGACGAGCAGCACGCTGCGCCCCTCGATGGCCTGGTTCAGATCCTTCAAGATCCTGACCACGCCCGAAGAGGTCGTGCTGCCACCGTAGGACGACACCGCCATGAAATCGACCTCCAGCGGGACTTCCATCGCTCGAACGAGGTCGGCGATGAACGGAAAGCAGCCGTTGAGGATCCCGACCACCAGCGGACGCTCGGTCGCGTAGTCGCGGGAGATCGTCGCAGCGATCTCCCGCACCTTGGCCGCGATCGTGTCCTCGTCGAACAGGACGCGCTCGATCCCCGCGTGCAACCCCTCGGGGCGGCCGCGCGTGCGTTCGGCGGTCGGCGTCTGGGCGGACAAGGCGACTCCTCCGTGAGAGCCCGAGTATGGGTCCTCCGCTCCAGCCTGTCCACGCGCCCCGACCGCCCAGCCCGCGGGAACCGACACCCGTCCCGATCCCGCCCTCGCCACGCACGTCGCAACGACGCCCGAGGATGCACCGCCGCCGCCGTCAGTCGACGCGACGCACGTTGTCGTCGGGGTTCCGATCCACCAACAGGATGTCGGGGTCCACGCCCGCGCGCACCGGTTTGCCCGACACGGGGATGGTCAGCTCGAGCCGCTCCTCCTGCACGTGGTGAAGCTCGTGGTACAGCCGCACCTCTTCCCCGTTCTCGTCCTCGCCGAACACACCGATGGGGATCCAGTCGTCGAGCGCGACCGGGGTCTCCATGCCGCGTTCGTCCGCCCGGACCTTCCGACTGGAGATCGTGAGATCGACCTCCCACTTCCCCTCCCCGACCGATCGAGCCACGGCCGCCACCGCCCGATTGTCGTATAGGGTGATGGTCTCGAACAAATCATCGATCAGGTACGCGTACTTCTCCGGCGTCGCCGCGCGCAGCATCTCGACCAGCTCGACGCTCGTCGTGTATGGCGGAGCCTGGTAGGCGACCTTGCGGATGTACTCGGCCAGCACGCCGTTGACGACGTCCTCGCCCAGGTACTCTCGCAGCGCATACATGACCAGGCTCCCCTTGTTGTAGTGGATGTAAGGCTGGTTCTCGACCAGCATCAGCGGAAGCTCCCGGTGCCGCTCGACGCCCCGCCCCTCGAGGTACCGATCGAGCTCGTGGCGCAAGAACTTGCGCATCTTGTCGCGCCCGTACTCCTTCTCCATCACCATCAGCGCGGAGTACTGCGCCAGCGTCTCGGACATCAAGGTGCTTCCCTGCACGTTCCCGCCGATCACCTGGTGCGCCCACCACTGGTGCGCGACCTCGTGCGCGGTCACGTAGAACACGTAGTCGATGTGCTCCTCGTCGCGAAGATCGGCGATGAACCCGATGCTCTCCGAGTACGGGATGATGTTGGGCAAA
>CAZYSW010000042.1:0-19356 GCA_964650105.1 uncultured Nannocystaceae bacterium | reverse complement strand
CTCGTGCCCATTGGTTGCGGCAAGGGGAGCGGTGGACGCTGGGGCGACGACGGAGGCTGGACCGACGGCGACGACGGGGGCGAGGAGGACGTGCCTCACGCCCTTGGCACCATCGTGCTCGGCGAGCTGCATCCGCCCGGCAGCGCCAACTCGACGCCCATCGTGACGGCGACGTTCGTGCCCGACTACCAGGCCCAGCCCCGTCAATGTGGCCTCGAGGTCTCGGGGTGCTTCGTGAGCACGCTTCCGGACTGCCAGGGGTTGTGCGACGTCGACGAGTTCTGCACGTGGAACGACCAGTGCCAGGCGGTGTGCCAGCGGGTGTGCGATCTCCCGTGCGCGGCCGACGAGGTTTGCTACTTCCCGGTGCCCGACAATCCGGCGTGCAAGAAGATCGAGTACTTCGACGCCGGGGCGCTCACCTTCACCGGGACGACGGTGCCCGTCACCCTCTTTCCACCCTACGTCTTCCAGGGCGACGTGACCGGTGCGCTGTTCCTCCCCGAAAGCGAGATCACGGTTCACGCCAGCGGCACCACCCACGCCGGCTTCGAAGCGTTCGAGGCCAGCTTCACGACCACCACCTACCTGCAGACCGACATCGAGAAGATCTCGCTCCAGGATGCCTATGGCGATGGCCCCTTCCCCATCGTGTGGCAACCCGGAAACGACGACGTGAGGATCACCCTCACGGTCGCGGGCATCCTCGGTTCCTACGGGACCATCACCTGCCAGGCCGACGACTCGAAGGGACAGTACGGGGTGCCCCGCGCGGCGATCGACGCGGTCCTCGAGGACGACGAGCTCAGCTCGGTGAACATCGCCGTCCAGCGGGAGCGTCGGGAGATCAAGAAGGGTCTGTCGACCACCGGCCAGCTCCTCGAGCACACCGTCCAGCCCGAAGGTTGGCTGGAGCTGGTGTCCGCCTCCGTCGAGTCCACGACCCTGCTCGGCTGCGACGGGCAGGCGTACTGCGGGGGAGAATGCGTCGACATCCTGTACAACGGCGAGCACTGTGGCGGGTGCAACAACGCGTGCTCGGCGGTGGAGTACTGCGAGTACGGCGAGTGCGTGTAACCGTTTGCGGGTAGTGAAGAACCACACGGACGGGGGGCTCGACTTGGGACGGCGATCATGATCAAAGATCATCGTGGCGACGGACCCACGGGACGAAGAGATCGCCAGGCTGCGTGCTGCTGCACCACGCACGGGGCCGGATGCAGCAACCCCACCATCGAGAGCTGCGTGTGCGCCCAGGACTCGTACTGCTGCTCCATGTCGTGGGATCAGACCTGCGTCGGCGGGGTCGAGCAGTTCGGCTGCGGCGTGTGCCCGTAGGACGAATGCTCGACCCCTCGTCGGGTCACGGAAGCAACCGTCCGGGGCGAGGCCTCCGAACGGTTGCGCGTTTCAGCCGTGCTTGCGGATCTCGGCGTCCAGGCGCTTGTCGAGGGCGTCGAGCTCACGCATGCGACGCTCGAAGTCGTCGTCGGCCGTGAGTGCCTTGCGCTCCTTGCCCTCGCCGAGCGCCTTGCCGCCACCGAGCATGCGGTACCCGAGATAGCCGATGCCGCCGAGTGCAGCCACGATAAAGAGCGGCTTGGCGATGCTGACCACCAGACCGATCGCCGCGAGCGCGCCGAGCACCAAGAGCGCACCCTTGAGGACGGCGATCCCCGTGCCCGTGCCCTGGTCGTTGGCCATGGACGCAGCATAGTGCTCCCCCTCGGGCCGGGCAACCGCTGCCGGCGCGAGGCGCTTGCGGCGGAAAGCTCGGGCCGCAGCGTGTTTTCAAGCGACGCTCGACACCGACGCTCGGTCATCCACGCGAAAGCTCGGGGCCTCCGGTGCAGGCGGCGACACCGGTCGACCCAACATGTGAAGCGCCCCTTCGGCCGGCACGATCATCATCGCCGCGAACCCGAGCGTTGCGGGGTCCATCGAGTGACGCCGGGTACGACGATTCGCGGTGTGTATCGGGTAGTGCCGATGACCGATCCGACCGCGAGGATTCACCACACCCACCCGCGCATACACGGGTGCTCGCCTTGGAATCGACCGGCGCGGTATGGTCGTAGCGGACACGCACGATGCGTGCCGGGGCCCCAATGTCGAGTGACGACGACGATCGCACCGCTCCCGTCCCCCCTCCACCCGCCACGGAGGGAGGGCCACGTCCTCCCGATCTCACGGCACCGAACGTGGAAGGCAAGGCCGCTGCACGGTCGGTCGGCATCGACACGATGTTCATCGACGGACTGACCGAAGGCCTGGCCGAAGAGCTGCCCGAGCCTCTTCTCCCGACGACCGGCAAGGTTTCCGATGCCGCGTCGGACGGCGACGCGAACGACGAGGCGCCGTCGTCGGCCGCCGCCGAGGACGAGCCCGCGCCGTCCGAAGACGCGCCGACGCTGTTCTTCGAGCCCGGCGCGGTCGAAGACGAGCGGCCCCAGCCGTCCGAGGACATCCCGAAGCCGGCCTCGGCCGGTGCGGCCGCGGCGGCCTCGACACGTGCGGTCGCGGCTGCCTCGGCGACGCCGCGGGCTGAATCGCAGCCGATCCCGAAAGCGTGGTTCATCGCCGGGGGGGCGTTGGTCGTCTTCGGGCTCGCGTTCCTGTTCCGTGGCTCGGGCGGCGCCCCTCCCGAGGGCAGCGCGGCATCGTCCAACGCGGTCGCACAGCACGACGGACAGCCCGGGGAGGGGGACGGGGACGGGGCACGAGCCGGCGGCGGCGCGAGCGAAGCAGGTCGAGGGGCCGACGGCAAGAAGGACGGTCGAGCCGACGGTTCGGCCTCGAGCGAGGACGAACCCGAGGGCGCCGGAGGCGGGGCCGCCGACGGCGGTGGTGCGGCCGAGGGCGAAACCGACGCAGGGGCAGATCGAGACGAGCCCGGAAGCGAAGCGGGCGAAGCAGGCGAAGCGGACGAAGCGGACGGCGAGGAGGTCGTCGAGATCATGGACGACGCCGCGCAGCCCAGCGGCAAGAGCGGGTCCTCGACGCTCCCCCCCTCGCGCGACGACCCCAATCGCGCGGCCGAGGAGGCGATGTCCGCCGAAGAGCTGCTGGCCGCCGCCAAGGACGCGTACAAGGAGCGCCGCTACCGGGATGCGTATCGACTGGCCAATCAGAGCCACCGCAAGAAGGCGTCGGACGACGCGCTGGAGCTCAGGGCCAAGGCCGCGTGCGGGATGAAGGACCGAGATCTGGCCAAGACCTCGTTCAAGAAGCTGCCGCTGGGAGAGCGACGCCGCGAAGTCCGCGACGCGTGTCGCAAGCACGACATTCGCATCGGGATCTGAGCACCGCCCTCAAGCCAGACCGTCGGCGAGGCGTCGCAGAATTCCCGCGGGGTCGGTCGCGATCACGTCCTGGTGAGACACGATGATGCGCGACAGCCCCGGCGTGTCGGCGAGGCGTCGAAGGTCTCCGGCGACCGCGGGGTTGTCGTCGACGAGAAACAACCTGGCGATGCGGGTGACCTTCGGGCCCCCGGTGGAGCCCGTGAGCCGGCGGAGGACGAAACCCGTGAAACCGTGCAGGTGCGGCATGTTGAAGATCAGATCGTTGAAGACGATGGTCGCCGTCTCGCCGTGGCGAACGATCATGACGCCCTCGCGCCGACGTGTACCGTCCACGTGACGCACGACCACGTCGGCGTCCTCCGGGAAGTCGTCGTACGTCAGGTCGACGGGAACGACTCGCTCGACCCGGGAGACCGCAGCCGCGGGGCAGACCACCTTCGCTGCAGGGTAGCGGTCCTTGAAGATCCGCGCGTCGAGGCGATGATAGCCGTTCGGCACGACGAGGAAGGCCACCTCGCCCAGCGCCTCGATCCGCTCCATCTCCGGCTCGGCGAGGGCGATGGCGTTGTGAATCACGACCTTGCCGTCGGCGCGGCGGGCAACGGTCATCACGCGCTTCATTTCCATGCGGGGCAGCGAGCCCTCGGCGCGCATCAGGTTCGGCTCGAGCTGCTCGAGTGGACCGTGCTCGTGCACCTTCCAGGTCTGATAGGCCTCGACCATCGCGCACAGAGTATCGCCCCTTCGGCGCCCGGTGCAGGGACCCGCCGGGGACCGACCCGCCAGCTTTCGCCGCGACGCCGCGGTAGACTGCGGCCACCCAGGATGCGGTTCCTCTTGGTGTTGTCGCTCGCCGGGGCGCCGGTCCTCCCCGAAGAGGGCTCGGGGTCGAGCCTGCGATGGTCGGCTCCCCCCGAATGCCCCGACGAGCGGGCCGTACGGGACGAGATCGAACGCGTGCTGGGCAGGCCTCTACCCGGTGACGTGCAGTTGCAGGCCGAGGTGACGGTGCAGCGCCGAGCGGACGGACTGTTCTCCCTCGACCTGGAGCTTCGTGGTGAACGTCATACCGGCCGGCGACATCTGGAGGGCGAGCAGTGCCAGGCACTGGCGGATGCCGCCGCCATCATCGTGGCCGTCGCCATCGACCCGCGCGTGCTGGAGCGAGAGATCCAGCCCGAGCCCATGGGGCCCGAGCCCACGCCGACCGAGCCCGCCTCGAAGGACGCCCCCCACGAAGTGCACGTCGTGCCTCCGCCGAGCACCGAGACGCCGACGGCCTCGGAGCCCGCGAGCCCCCAACCCGTTCGGCCCGAGCCCACGGCCCCTCGGCCCGAGGCGGCGATCCCCCCGGGTGCGGTGGATCGACCCCCGGCGGTTCACGTGGGGATCGCCGTGTTCGCGGGGCCCGGCTTCGCGTTGTTGCCCGATCCGACGGCCGTGGTCGCGCTGGGGACGAGCGTGAGCGGGACGCTGTGGCGCGCGGAGGTCGGGATCGCCTATTGGATTCCGCGGGACGAGTCGTCCCCGAACAACGAGGCCGTCGGGGGCCGCTTCCAACTATGGTCGGTCCAGGCCCGCGGATGCGTGGAGCCGGGAGTCTCGGAGGTCACGTTTCCGATCTGTGCGGGCCTGGACGCCGGCGCGATGCACGGGACGGGACGGGGTGCCCTGCGGCCGACCTCGTCCAGCGCCCCGTGGGTGGCGGTCGTCGGCGGCCTGGGGTTGCTCTATCGGCCGCGTTTCGTTCGCGGACGGCTCGGGGTCCTGCTGCGGGGGGAAGGCGCGGTCGCGCTCACCCGACCCAGCTTCAGGACCGAGCCATCGGGGCTGGTGTTTCGCGCGCCCGCGGGCGGCGCCCAGGTCCTGGGCGGAGTCGAGATACGATTGCGCTGACGGATTTGGCGAGCGGCGGTCTAAAACCCGGTGTGATGGCGCGCGCACCCACACCCGCTGGGGAGCGTGACGGTCCGAGCCCAACCGATGAAGCCCCGGTGCCCCAAACCCTCGCCGAAGTGTACCGGCGCTACTCCGGTTTCGTGTGGCGGATGGTGCGCAGGCACGGCATCCCCGACGCGGTGGTGGAGGACGTGATGCAGGAGGTCTTCATCGTCGTGCACCGGCGGCTGCGCGAGTACGACGGCCGCGCAGCCATGACCACGTGGCTGTACCACCTGACCCGCGGCGTCGTCAGCAACTACAAGCGTGGACGCAGCCGCGAGGAGAAGCGGCTCTCGCTGGTTCGCCCCTCGGGTGGGCAAGGGCTCGACCCCGAAACCCAGACGGAACGACAACGCGCCGCGGGGTTCGTGCGCCGATTCCTGGCCACCCTCGACGAGGACAAGAGAAGGATCTTCGAGCTGGTGGACATCGAAGGACTCGCGGTGACCGAGGCGGCCGAACTGTGCGGGATCAAGCTCAACACGGCCTATTCGCGGCTGCGTGCCGCTCGACAGGCCTTTTCCGCGGCCGCCGAGCGCTACGGCACCCGACGGCCCCAAAGGAACGGCGTGGGATGAGCGGCGCGCGAGACCCCGTGCCCGACGACACCCCGCTCGACGACGAGGCCCTGGCCTTGTTGGAGGCGTTTCGCGCGGAGGAGGCGATTCCGTCGGTCGTGCACGCTCGGGTCTGGGCCGCGGTACAGCAGCGGGTCGAGGTGGACGAGCGCCGCCACGTGCGTCGGCGGATGGCCTGGGCCGCGGCGGGGCTGGGGCTGGCCGCGGCGTTGGTGCTGGCGCTGGGCGGCGTGTCGAGGCGTGCGCTGTCGGAATCCGTCGCGTCCCCGCGAAGGCCCGATCAGGCGGTCCACGAGCTGGACCGGGGCGACCACGTCGACACCACCCGCACCCGAGCATCGAGGGCGGCGGCCGTGCCTCCTAGGGCCGACCGCGAGCCGGTCGAGCCACCGCGTCCCGAAGAACGGCCCGAGGCCTCGGCGCCGTCGCCGACCGCCAAGCCGCAGGAAGCGAGAACGCGGGATCTCGGCAAGCCTTCGCGGGCGGCGGCCCCCCCGGCGATCGACACCCCGGCGACGACCTCGGATGCTCTGGCCGAGGAGACCCGACGCATGCGACAGGTCGCCGCGGCGCTCGAGGAGCGGGATTTCGCCCGTGCGTTGCGGCTGGTGGATGGATGGGCTCGCGACTTCCCGAAAGGCGTCCTGGTGCAGGAGCGCGAAGCCCTGCGCGCAATCGCCCTGTGCGAGGCGGGGCGAGGCGCCGAAGGACGCGCGGCCGCCGAAGCGTTCTCCCGCGGCTATCCGTCCGCGGCCCTGGGGGATCGGGTTCGAGAAGCGTGCTCGCCCTGATCGATGCGCGCCCGGCAGACGGAACGCGATGTTGGTGGACTACGACCCTTCGAACCTCGAGGAGGACCCGAACATGAACATGAACATGAACATGAACACGAAATCGAACCCCGACGCGCGTCGCCCGAGCGCCAAGGGGCTGATGAGCGTGGTGTGCGGGGTGGGGCTCGGCGCGTCAGCCTGGGCGTGTGACCTTCCGAGCAAGGACATCGGCGTCGAGGACACGGCGACGTCGGGGGCGACCGAAGGGGGTGGCGACACCGAAACGGCCTCCTCGGGCGGCGAGTGTCAGCCCGGCGACATGATGGATGCCCCCGACGGCTGCAATACCTGCTACTGCACCGAGGAGGGCCTGTGGGCGTGCACCGGGATCGGCTGCGTCGACACCGACGGCGGCCCCGATCTCCCCACGCCCTGTCAGCCGGGACAGAGCGTCCCGGCCGGTGACGGTTGCAACGAATGCGTGTGTCAGGACGACGGCGAGACCTGGGCTTGCACGCTCCTCGGCTGCGAAACCGAGGGCGACACGGGCGAGCCGCCCGGCGGTGATCCGTTCGACAACAACGGCCTCGAGGTGTGCGGGCCGGACGTCCCCACCGACGAGTTGTTCGTGAACGCAGCAACCGTCGAGGGTCACGATCTGAAGGTGAGCCTGGAGTACGGCGGAGGCTGCGAGACGCACCTTTTGGGCGCATGCTGGGACGGCATGTTCGCGGAATCGGAGCCGGTGCAGGTGCGGGTGTTCATCGCGCACGACAACAACGGGGACCTGTGCGACGCGCTGGTCAGCGAGGACCGTGTCTTCGATCTATCCCCGCTGGCCGAAGCCTACGTGCAGGGCTATCAGACCGACCACGGCACCATCGTCATCCACCTCCAGGGCTGGGGCGAACCGCTCGAATACACCTTCTGAGGCATCGACGAGCCCCGACGGCGTTGCAGCCGGCGTCAAGGCAAGGTGACGGGGACCTCGAGGGTGTTGTTGGAGTAGTCACGCTCGACCAGCGTGGGCACGGCCTTCTCGTCCTGCGGCAGGTTCACCTCGATCCGCAGGACGTAGTCACCCGCCGGGACGTCGGTAATGTCGACCCACTGGCAATCCAGCGCGTACTCGTAGGTGTCTTGCCATCCGCGGCTGATCCCCTGGTTGAAGCACGAGTACGTCGCATCGGCGCCGTTCCAGGATTCTCCGTATCCCTCGAGCTCGGGCCACGCCCAGCTCTCCCAGTCGAGCAAACAAAAGGCCTGCTTGTGCCCCGGAGCAACCACGTTGCCCTGGAGGTCGCGCAGCTCGTACCGGGCGTAGCCGTCGAAGTGATAGTGGTCGTGGCACTGGCTGTAGTGGAAGAGATCGAGGTGGTTGCTGGGCACGCCGAGCGTCAGATCCTTGGATCCCACGTTGGCGGTGATGGTGTCGAACCTCAACACCTTGCGCACGCCCGGTCCGCCCACGCAGCCCTCGATGAGGAGGCAGCTCCCTTCGTCGACGAACAGCTCCTCGATGGCGCCCTTCATCCCTTCGGCCACGACCACCAGGTCGGGCGCGTCGCACCCCAGCGGCCCATCGTCGGGCGCATCGGGGTCGGGCGGCGGATCGTCGACGTCGATGGCGGGTACGGGCTCGCTGCAGCGATGGATGCCGTGGTTGACGACGCCGTGCGGGCAGCAGAGCAGGCCCTCGTCACAGGTGTCGGGGGCCCCCGGCGAGCACAACGCCCCGACCCCCTTGCTGCAGTTGTCGGTGACCTTGTGACCGGTGACGACGACGTCGTCGATAGCGGCCTCCACGACCCCGATCCCCGGATCGAAGGCGGTCACCCGCAACCTCGACCCGGCCACCAAGTCGATCCCGCAGGCGGCGTGTGCGGTCGGCGTCCACGTGTTCGCGGCCCGGGCATCGTCGCCGTTGTCGAGCCTCTCGAGGACATGCGCCCGATACCCGTCGGGTGACGTCGGATCGGGCACCAGCAGCTCGACCTCGAAGTACGCCCCGGTCTGCTCGAAGTCGGAGCGGAAGAAGAAGCGCGACAGGCTGATGGTGAGGCTTCGCGCGCCGCTGGCATCGAACTCCGGCGAGACGATCTGGACACTCCCGCCGTCGACGTCCCCGCGGTTGGGATCGGCATCGGGGTTCTGCCCGGTGAAGAAACAGTCTTGCCCTCCGGCACAATCGTCGGGTTGCGCCAGCGCGCCGTCGACGGTGGTCTTGACGGGATTGCCCCGCACCCAGTGTCCCTCGACGGCGGTCCCGCCCACCAGCCATCCCTTGTCCGAGGAGAAATCGTCTTCGAAGAGTACCCGGCTGTCGCCGTCCCAGGCGGTCCGAAACGACCACGTTTCGCTGGGCGGCGACTGCAGGGTGTGGTCCTGCTCGTCGACCGCGACGACCGACCAGGCGTAGACGCGGTCGTGCTCGAGCGCGAGCGGCCCGGTACACGTACCGACGAACCCCTCGTCGCCCACCTTGCCCTGCGAGAGCTCGATGCCGTCCACGAAGACCCGATAGCGGACCCTGCCTTCGGGCGCAGCCTGGGTCCAGCAGAGCTCGGTCTGGATCGGGACATCCTCCGCACCATCGGCCGGCGCGAGGAGCCGAGGCGGTGGGGGTGCGACGAGCTCGCCCCCGGAGGTCGAGGACGTCGGATGGTCGATCACCGAGTCGCCGGCCGTGTCACCGCAAGCGGCCGCCGACATCGACAGGGCCAGGTACACCCGCGCGCGGAGCAAAGCATGAGGACCGAGTCGGCTCAACGGCACCTCCGATGTGTGACACTGGACCACCCCACGTCGATTGACAAGGCCGCGGGATCCGAAAAACACGCGCCGACCAGGCGTCGGGTTGGCCCGCGGTGGCCCTATGCCGGCTGAACGTTCCATCCTCGACACGCAGAGCGAGCGCCGGCTCGCGCAAGCCGTGCGTTCGGTGGAAGCCCGCTCGGCCGCCGAGCTCGTGGTGATGGTGCGGTCCCGCAGCGGTCACTACGGTGGGATCGACGCGGTGGTGGGCGCCTTCACCGGCTGGCTGTGCCTCCTGTACACGCTGTTTGCACCCCAGGTCTTCGGGCTGGTGTGGATCGCGGTCATGGTGCCGATTGCGTTCGGCGTCGGCTGGGCTCTCAGCCGAGTCTCTCCGGGGGTGCGGCGCACGCTGGCGCGCGGGCGCATGGAAGGGTGGGTCCGAGCGGCCGCGCGCGAGGCCTTCGTGACCGCGAACGTGGGCGCCACACGACGGCGGTCCGGGATCTTGGTGTTCGTCTCGGCGCTCGAACGGCGCGTCGAAGTGGTGCCCCACGTGGGGGTCAGGGCCCTCGTCCCCTCCGATGTCTGGCACGCGCTGGCGGACTCCATCGAGCGGTCGATCCGGGGGGTCGCGCTCGGCCCCGAGAGCATCGATCGGCTCGCGCCGGCCATCGAAGGCGCGGCGGATGCGTTGGAGCGTTGGTTGCCTCGGACCGACGCCGACATCGACGAGCTCGTCGACGTGGTCGCGACGAGGTGAGCCCATGCTCGAGCGTCCGACGCTCACCGGCGGGTCGCCCAGGCGTGGATGACCTCCTTCTCCTCGGCCTTCAGCGGCTGCGACGGCGGCATTTCGTCGGTCATGACGCGAAGGTCCACGAACGCGCGGCGGAGCTGCACCCCCGCATCGGTCGTGAAGTCGGCCAACGAAGCTGCGATCCCACCCTCGAAGTGGCACGGTGCACACCGAGCGTTCACGATCGATCGCACTTCCGACGGAAGCGGGCCGTCGAGGGGCGCGTCTGCGGGTCGGGCTTCGCTGGGGATGTCGTCGAGGAGAATCTCTTCGATCGCGTACAGCGAGGTCAGCGGAATGTCTGCGGTGTGAGCGTGGCAGACCACGCAGTTGCCGACGTCGCTGGGCCACGGGGGCATCAGCTTCATCTCCCCTGCGTACTTCGGCAGATTGCGCAGGCGCTCGCGACTGATCCAGGCGATCTGCTCCTTGGCACGCGTTCGGGGTTCTCGGATCTGCGACAGCTCCTCGTACAGCCCCCGCGCCTCCTCCAGCCGCTCCAGCACCGTGTAGCCCTCGGCGAGCTCGAACATGAAGTTCTCACGGGTATTCGGGCAGAAGAACGGATCGCGGGCCCCCGGCCTCAGCTCGTCCCAATCCCTACGAAGGACCTCGAAGTAGCCGACCGCCGCCTCCACGCGCGCCTTGCGGTCGAAGGGAATGTTACCCGCGAAGAAGAAGGCGAAGTTTCCAGCCAGCGCTCGCAGCTCGACATCGTCGGGCTGCGCCGCGACCCGCTCGGCGAGCGCGGCCTCCAGATCCTTCACGGCACCGAGCGCCTTCAAGAGCGCGCCTTCGTTGCGCAGCGACAGGATGAACCCCAGGCGCGAGAAGCTCCAGGCGACGAAGGCTTCGGTGTCCAGTGCGCGCGGGTCGATCGGATCCGCCCCGAGGTAGGCGCGATACACCTCCACCTGCATCTCGGCCTTGGAGCGGTCTCCGGCCACCGCCCTGAGGTTGTAGAAGCGCCCGAGCGTGCGCGTGAGCTCGCGGTCTTCGGGACGAAGGGCGAATGCCGCCTCCAGATCCGCTTCCGCCCGATCTCGCAGACCGAGAGCGCCACCGAGCGTGAACCTTAGATGGGCCATGCCCGAGGCCTTGCGCGCCTCGAAGCTGTTCGGTTGCGCGTCGGCCTCGGCGGCGAGCCGACGGAGGTAGGCATCCTGCTCCGGGGTGAGGGTGAGGTCACGCCGCAGCGACGCGGGCGGAGGCGGGGGCTCACGCGGTGCGCTGCACGCCCCGAGCACGAGCACGACCGCGAGCAGGGCATCGAGCAACGTAGCCAGCGTCGGCGCGGGCGGTGTCATCGCCTTGCGGGACGTTGCCGATCCCCTGCGGGGGAACCGGGGCTCGGGGCGCACGGACGAGATTCGGATCGCTCGGCTACGGCGGCGCACCCTGGGCGAACAGGATCTCGATCCGCCTGTTTTGGGCTCGACCGGCCTTGCTGGTGTTCTCGGCGACCGGTTCGGCGGATCCCTTCCCGAGCGAGGTGATGCGAGACGGGCTCACCCCTTTCTCGGCCAGGTACGACCCGATGGATTTGGCCCGTCCCTCGCTGAGCGCGAGGTTCTTGGCGTCGCTGCCCTTGCTGTCGGTGTGTCCCTCGATCACCAACGAGAAGTCCTTGTACTCGATCGCGATCTTGGCCAGTCGATTGAACGTCTCGTAGTGCACGGGGTCGATCTCGACCTTCCCGGAGGGGAAGACCTCGCGCACCGTGACCAGCACGCCGCCCTCGGTGATCGCCCGCTGGACGCCGGGGACCGATGCCGTCGCGTCGAACAAGGCCCGCCGACGGGCCTCGTAGGCCAGCTCGGCCTTGTCCTTCTCGTACTGGGGCTTCGCGGCCTTCTCGGCCGCCTCGGCCGCCACCTTGGCCTCCAGAGCGAACGACTTGGCGTCCTTGGCCTTGCCCTTCTCCAAGGCGTCGGTTGCAGCCTTGAACTTGGCCTCCGCCTCACCGAACTCCTTGGCGGCGTACGCGCCGGCGTTGACGGCCTCGGCCGCCTTCATGGCCGCCAGCGCCTGATTCATGGCGTTGCGGGCTTCGTTCATGCCCTCGGAGTCCCCGAGCTTGCCCTCCAACGCGATGATTCTCTCGAGGCGTGCGACCGCCGACTCGGCGTCCTTCTTGCGCTTCTCCGCCTCGGCGAGCTCGGACTCGGCCGTGGCGAGCGCGGCCTCGGTTTCCTCCTTTTGCTGCTGCAGATCGACCATCTCGCTGTTGGTCCGGGCTGCTTCCCACCACAGCAGCGCGACCTTGGCGTGGTGCTCGACCAGCGCGTCCTCCTTGTCCTTGAAGGCCTGCGTGGCCTTGGCGTGGTGGACCTGCGCCTCGTTGTAGAGATCGGGGAACCGCTGCTCGACGATGCGGGCGGACTCCGCAGCGCGCGCCTCCTCGTACTGCGTCATCGCGGCGGGCTTTTGTTGGGCCGCACAGGCCACGGCGAGCGCGATTCCCCCGAGAATTGCGATGCGATCGCGACCGGTCATTGGCCACCGCCCTTCTTGCCCTCGAGCTTCTTTTCGAGCTCGCTCTGCTTTTCTTCCAACTTCTGCGCCTCGCCGTTGGTCACGGCGATCTGATTGCGCTTTGCTTCGAGTGCTTGCTTGACGCTGGCGAGCTCCTTGTCGGCCTTGTGCTTGCCGATCTTCGCGTCGATGAGGGCCACGGTGGCCTCGAGCTCTTCGAGCGTCCACCGGAGCTCCTGCGCGGCCTTGCGGTTGCCCACCAACGAACGCGCCTTGTCGCGCAGCGCCTCGGCCTTGCCGATCTCCTGCGTCGCGACGTGATCTCGATCGGCGACGTCGAGCTTCTTGAGCTCGACGGTGAGCTCCTGGAGCTGGGCATCGGGCGACGCACCGTCGCCGAAGGCGACCGTCGCGCCTGCTGCACTGATTCCCAGGCCCAGGCAGGCCACGGCCGCGAACCTTTGGAGGCGTGTCCGCATGAATCGTTCCTTTCTCGCCCGGTGGGTGACGGGGCTCTGGTCGGCCCTCGAATCGACCGGGTACGGGGACGATGGTAGTGCCAGAGGCGACCGAGTTCACCTCCTTTCGCGAGCATCGCCGCCGACGTCCTGCGGGTGTAGCTCAGCGCACGATCACGGCAATGCGCCGCCACGAACGGCGGTACACTTTCCCACACAGGGTCTTCCCGCGGCCACGGGTGGGCTTCGCGACGTGCAGCATGGCCGAGAGCGCGGATGGGGGTGGCGGCGCCGGCGGACCGGTGTGGCTACGCTTCGTCCACGTCCAGCGTCGCGAACGAACCGACCCCGATCGTCGAGGGCTCGAAGTTCCGCACCCGCCAACCGTGCACGATGATGGTGGGCCCGTAAAGGAGCGGGAACAACGGGACCTCGTCGGCCACCCGCTGCAAGATGGCTTCGATGTTGGCCTCGGACGGGTTCTTGCGGAGCTGGCGGAGGGCCTCGTCGGTCTCCTCGTCCTCCCACCGCGACAGGTTGCAGGTGACGCTGGTGGGGCGCCCGGGCAAGGGAATCAACGCCGAGGAAAGGATCGCTTCCAGGAAATCACCGGGATCGGGCGTATCGGCGATCCACCCCCCGAGCACCAGATCGTAATCGCCACTTCGCAGCCGCCGAAAGTAGTCCGCGCTGTCGACCGTGAACACCGGCTCCACCTCGACGCCGACCTCCCTCCACATCTCGGCCAGGAGCTCCGCGACCTGCACCGGCTTGGGAACGTAAGGCCTGGGTCCCCACACCACGATCATGCGCAACGGAGGCAGCGAGCCGACCTCGCCCAGCAGCGTCTTCGCATCGGCGGGCGCGTGCCGAGCACCGTCGCGAAACGCCGACATGTGCGGCGGCAACGGGCTGCGGGCAGCGAACGCGGTCGGGTTCGCGTAGCAAGCCGCCGCCACCCGAAAGCGGTCGATGGCGGCCACCAGCGCCCGGCGTACCCTGACGTCGCCCAGGTGCGGACGGGCCACGTTGAAGAAGAGAATCGCCGTGTTGCTACCCGGCTGGAACAGCTTGCGGACCCCCGAGAGCGCGCTCGCGTCCTCCCGCGTGAGCATGTTGGTGAAGTCGACCTCTCCGGCCTCGATCGCCGCGATCAATGCCTCCGCCCCGCCCGAAGGGCTGGGCGCGTAGGTCTGGAAGATCACCTCCTGGAGTGCCACCGCCTTTCGATAGTATGGGTTTCGCGCCAGGCGAATACGGGTCGCCGTACTGTCGTCGGCCAGCGTGAACGCGCCCGTGCCCAACAAGCGGCCGTCCTTCTCCAACACCACGGTCGCCCACTTCTGGGTGAGCGCCAGCTCGAAATGAGGGTTTGGTTCGCTCAGGCCGAAGACCACCCGATCGCTTTCGGCGCGGACCGTCGCCATCTCGGAGATCCGTCCGCCTCGCACCAGCGAGTCCACGACGTGAGCCGCCGTCAGCGGCGTGCCGTCCGAGAAGTGGATGCCGGCCGCGATCTTGCCGGCAACCACCGGCCGAGTTCCATTGGAGATGGATTGCAAGGGGCCGTCGAACAAAGCCGGTTCGACCCCGCCGGACTCGGTCCGCCGAAACGGGGTCTCGAAGACCTGCGACAGCACCATGTGGCCCGAATCGTCGGCGGCTTCGTGCGGGTCCAGCACGCTGACCCGCGTCAGCAAACCGACACGTAGAACCTTCTCCGTCGCCTTGCCGCTCGTCCCACGCACGCTTCACCAACCATCGTACACCACGCCACGACACGGTTGGAACGAGGCGAAGGGACGGCGAGCATCCCGTGTAGCGAGGATCGCCGCGGCGACACCGTCGGTGCGCTCGCCGCCGAAAACGACGGGAGCACCGACCACTTGCTCGCACTTCGGATCACTCGTCGGGATACGCATCGAGCTCCGCCAGCCAGGTGTCCACGCGAGCATCCGAAGGCATGCGCCAGTCACCGCGCGGAGACAGAGCGACCTGCCCCACCTTCGGCCCGTCAGCCATGGCGGACCGCTTGAACTGATGGGCGAAGAACCGTCGCAAGAACACCGTCAACCAGGTCTTGAGGGTCGCCAGGTCGTATCGCGCCGCGAACGCCACCCGCGCCAGGTCCAGGATCCGCGCCGGCCGGGCGCCGTGACGAACGAAGTGATAGAGGAAGAAATCGTGGAGCTCGTAGGGACCGATGGCCTCTTCGGTGAGCTGCGCGATCTCGCCGTTCGCCGCGGGCAAGAGCTCGGGGGTGATGGGCGTGTCCAGGATGTCGAACAAGACACGCTTCAGGTCCTGCGGGTCGCCGCTCGTCCATGACGACACACGCTCGTTGGCCACCCACCGGATGACGAATCGGACCAACGTCTTCGGAATCGACGCGTTGACGTCGTACATCGAGATCTGGTCGCCCGCATACGTGGACCACCCCAGCGCCTTCTCGGAGAGGTCTCCCGTTCCCACCACCAGGCCGCCGACATCGTTGGCGACGCTCATGAGCACGAGCGTTCTCAGCCGCGCCTGTACGTTCTCGAGCGTGACGTCTCCGAGCCGAGGATCGTTCGCCACGCGCTCCAGGAGCGCCTCGGTGGTGGCCGCACCGGCGGCGGCGGGGTGCCCGATCGCCGCCAGCGTACGGTGACTGAGGTCGGCGATGGAGACCTCCTGGAAGGTGGCCCCCAGCGCCTCCACCAGCCGACGCGCGTTGGTCCGCGTGGTCTCGGTGGTGCCCAGCCCCGGCATCCCCAGGCAGAGCAGGTCGCTCCTGGGCCGCCCGACGAGATCGAGCGCCGCCGCGCACACCAGGGCGGCCTGCGTGGAGTCGAGCCCCCCCGAGACGCCGAGCACCAGCTTGGGTTCTCCGAGCGCCGACATCCGGGTGACGAGCGCGTGGGTCTGGATCTCGAAGATCTCCCAGCATCGTTCTCCGAGCGTGCGGGGGTCGTCGGGAACGAAGGGATGGGCGGACACGGCTCGGCGCAGCGGCAAGGTGACGCCATCTCGGGCCGAGAACGGAATCTTGCGGAAGATGCGACGATGGACCGCCGCGCAGCTCCCGAAGGTCGTGTGGCTGATGCGCTCCCGCGTCAGGAGCTCGAGATCGACGTCCGCGGTCACGAGCTGGTCGTCTCTGCAGAACCGACGAGAGGCCACCAGCTCTCGGCCGTTTTCGCAGATGAAGGCGTCGGCATCGAAGGCGAGATCGGTGGAGGATTCTCCGGGTCCGGCCGCGACGTAGAGATAGGCACACTTGCCGCGGTCCGACAGCGATCGCGCCAGGAGGCGACGGAGATCGGCCTTGCCCACCGTGAAGTTCGACGCAGACAGATTGCAGACCACGGTAGCGCCGGCACCGACCTGCAGGGCGCTGGGCGGCACCTGCACGAAGACGTCCTCGCAGATCTCCAGGCCCACCACCAAGTCGGGCGCCGCGTCGGCCTCGAACAACAGATCGGTCCCGAAGGGCACGGTCCTGCCCAGCACCCGGGCGGTCGCGCCGTCGTCGACCTCCAGACCGGGTCGAAACCAGCGATGTTCCTCGAACTCGCGATAGGCCGGCAGGTAGGACTTGGGCACGATGCCGAGGATCTCCCCCTTGTGGACGGCGACCGCGACGTTGTACAGCCCGTGCTCGACCCACAACGGAAGGCCGATGATCGCCAGGGGATCGAGCGCCCTCGACTCGACGAGCAGGAGCTCGAGGGTATCGAGCGCAGCCCGAAGCAGGCGCCGATCGTGGAGGAGATCGCGAAGGGTGTAGCCGACCAGGCCGAGCTCGGGGAAGGCGACCAGCGCGTCGCCCTGGGCGTGGCTACGTCGCCACAGTGCCAGCGTCCGGCGACCATTGGCCTCCACGTCCCCCACCGACATCGCCGGCACCGCGACGCTCAGGCGCGCGAAGCCCTGGTACGGCTGGACCTGCGGCTGCGGCTCGGAGCTCATGTGCGCCCGTGGGGACGATGCCCCGTTGCTCGCCCCTGTCAAGGGAGAGCGGCGCCTCGTCGGGGGATGGAGCTCCGCTCGCGTCGGCAAGCTCCACGCGCGGACCCGTGGAGCGCAGTGGCTCGATTGTGGCGGTTCGGCGCCACCGTCCGGCAGACGCGCGCTGCGCGGGTCGTCATCGCCTTCGGCCTCGAGCGGCGGGGCTCGCCGTTCGTCGCCGACCGCGGCTCAACGCAGGGGCGCAAAGAGCTGATCCACCTCGCGCTCGGTCAGCTCGATCGTCGCCCCGTCGTGCTGCGCCAGGAGGGTCTGGGCGAGCGCCTGCTTGTGTTTCTGCAGGTTCAGCATGCGCTCTTCGACACTGCCCGCCACGATCAGGTTGTAGACGAACACCGGTCGGGTCTGCCCGATGCGGTACGCCCGATCGGTCGCCTGTGCCTGGGCGGCAGGGTTCCACCACGGGTCGTAGTGGATGACCGTGTCGGCAGCCGTCAGGTTCAGCCCGGTCCCACCCGCCTTGAGGCTGATGAGGAAGACCGGGATGTCGCCGTGCTGAAACGCGTCCACCTGCGCCTGCCGGTCGCTCGTGGCCCCGGTGATGGCGCAGTACCTCACGTTTCGACGCCGCAACTGCTCGCCGATGAGCGCCAGCATGCTCGTGAACTGAGAGAACACCAGGATCTTGCGTCCCTGAGGCAAGAGCTCGTCGAGCATCTCGAAGAACAGGTCGAGCTTGGCGCTCTCCTCCACCTCCCGGGCCGCCGAAATCGGCACCAACCTGGGATCGCAGCACGCCTGCCGCAGCTTCATCAGGGCACCGAGGATGTCGATGGTCGACGCCGCGATCCCCTTCTTGCGGACGGCCCGACGCACCGCCGCGTGGGCGGCGATGCGGATGCTCTCGTACAGATCGCGCTGTCGCCCCCGCAGCTCCACCGGACGAACGATCTCCGTCTTGGGCGGAAGCTCCGACGCGACCTTGTCCTTCATGCGCCTCAGGACGAACGGCGCGATGCGGTGCCGCAGCACCTCCAGTCGCTCCCGGTTGTTCTGGCGCTGGATGGGGTGCGCGAAGGCACTGCGGAACTGTCCGGCGTCCCCGAGCAGACCCGGCATGAGGAAGTCGAACAGCGCCCAGAGCTCCTCGAGGTTGTTCTCGATCGGCGTCCCGGTCAGGCACAGACGATGCCGGGCCTCGATGCGCTTCACCGCGCCGTGGACCTGGCTGCGCACGTTCTTGATCGTCTGCGCCTCGTCGAGGATCAGCATGTGGTACGCGCGCGCCGAGAGGGCCTCCTGGTCCCGGCACAGAAGGCCGTACGTGGTGACGACGACGTCGGCCTCGTGCAGGTGAGGCAACAACCTTCGTCGTCCGGGGCCATGGAGCACCATGACACGCAGGGAGGGCGCGAACTTTCGAATCTCGCGCTTCCAGTTGCCGATGAGGCTGGTGGGGGCGACGACCAGCGCGGGCTCGCGCAGGCGGCCCGCTTCCCGCTCCACGACCAGGTGGGCGATGGTCTGGAGCGTCTTGCCGAGCCCCATGTCGTCGGCGAGGATGCCTCCGGCTTCGTGCGCACGGAGGTTCTGCAACCAGGCCAAACCGGCGGCCTGGTAGGGGCGCAGCGTGGCTCGGAGCCCCCGGGGAGGCTCCACCGCGCGCGCGGAGGGCCCCTGCCCCAGCGCGCGAAGACGGTCGGCGAGGGCGGTGTCCCCACCCCACCGTACCGTCGCGCCCTCCAGCGCCTCACCGATCCGCTCCAGATAGTTGGGGACGAGCTTGGGCAACCGCAGGGTGCCTTCGACCGGCCCCTCGATCTCGTAGAGCTCGGCGAGGACGCGGGCGATGGCGCGAAGCCGCTCGAGCGGCACCTGCAGATAACGCCGTCCTCCGAGGTGGACGGCCTTGGTCCGTCGGGTTCCGTGCAGGACCGAGTGCAGCGCCCGCTGCTCGATGAGATCGAGCAGCACGGGCAGCAAGTCGACTCGTTGCCCGTCGACCTCGACGCCCAACTCGAGCTCGAACCAGTCGCGATTGTCGTCCGCGACGCCCAGGTTCGCGTACCAAAGCGCACCCTCCACGACCTGACAGGGATAGTCGTCGTCGACCTCCACGCGCCAACCGAGCGCGCGCAGCCGCGGGAGGGCCTGCGTGACGAAGGTGCAGAGCACGTCGGGATCGCCTTCGACGTCGACCGCATAGTCGACGCGGACACCCGGGGCCGGGACACAGTCCTCGAGGCAACCCAGATCGATGGCGCCCAGGCCTTCGAGAATGCGGCGCACGTCGGTCTCCGCTTCGAGATCACGAACGACCCGCGG
>CAZYSW010000041.1:16788-19628 GCA_964650105.1 uncultured Nannocystaceae bacterium | reverse complement strand
GCCCGCTCGAAGGGCCGGTCTTCGTACGCGTGCAGGGTGTTGTGGTGCACGAAGACACCGATGGGTCCCTGCGCCGGCAAAACGTGGGCCGCGTGCTCCACGGCGGCCCGAAGCCGGTCTCGGGCCGAGGCGTGGCCACGGTCGGTCATCGCCGGGGCCTCGTGCCGCAGCGTGAAGACGTCGGCGCGCTTGCAGGTGCCCACCTCCTCGACGCGATCGACGAAGGCAGGTGCGGGCCGAGGCGGACGGCCTCGGCCGCGGGGCGGATGACCGCCGAAGGCATCGGCCGACGTGAGATCGCCGGCCACACAGGAAGATCGCGACGTGGCATCGAGAGGCTCACGACAAAAAGAAGGGCTTCGGCCGGCGAGGCACGCTCACCGAGCGCACGAGTGAACGGGGGACGGGGCGAACCCGAGGGGCGTAGGCGGCTCGGCGGGTCGAGCGAGCACGGCGGGTGCGTCGGGCCCCGCGGCGCGTGCTGGCGTTCGGGAATGCGCAGAAGGCGGCGGGCTGTCGGATCGCGTCCCGAGGGAGACGCCGGGCAGCACCGGTCGGACCACCGTCCACGTCCGCCATCCGAAGAGGACGCCCAGCCGACGCAGTGGTTGACTCGAGCGCATCGCCGTTGGCCGCGGGAGTATTCCGCCGGCCCCACGCCGTGTCAAACGGGGGCGCGCCCTCGACGGCCCCCGAACGGCCGATCGAGACGGAAAAAAATGCGGGGTCGCGGAATCGTCGGAGGTGGGCGAGGATCTTGGACGACCCGACGACGGCCCCTCCGCGGACACGTCACCGTTTTCGCCCCTCGAAGCCATCGTGCAGCGACGACGACCCCGCGCCGACGCACCGACGCTTCCCGTCGTGCGAGGTGACGCGCGCCCAGTCGCCCCGACATGCTCGAGGCCGTGCGGGCTCAACCCGCGGACGCCGAGGCGCTCGCCCTGGCGCTGGCCTGGACGTCGACCGACACGCTGACCGAGACCTGGATGGAGAGCGCGGCATCGAGCGCGCCCTTGAACGGTGCAGCCACGCACGCGGTCAGGCGGGCGCCGATCGCGGGGTCCGCCTTGGCCTGCGCCACGACGGCCTGGGCGGCCTCCACCACGGCCTTGCCGTCGGCGGCCACCGACAGCGCCCGGTCCTTCATGCCGATGGCGATCTTCAGGACGCCCGGAAGATGGGTCTCGAGCGCCGCCTTGTATCTGGCCGCCAGATCGGCATCCGCGGCACCGTCGAGCCGCACGGCCACCTTGGCCGGCGTGCATTCCAGCTTGGCCTGGACGTCGGCCTCGCAGCTCGCGTTGCACTCGGCGCTCGCCTTGGGCGGCTTCATCTCGCCCTCGCACTTGGGCGCCTTCATCTCGACCGAGCAGTTTCCGCGACAGGTCCCCGCACAGCTCGCCGATCCCTGGAGCTCGCAGGACCCGCTGCACTTGCCGCCGCACTCGCCCTCGGCCGCCGCCGAGCACTTGCCCTTGCAGGTCCCGTTGCACGCGCCGCCCTCGATGGTCTTGCCGTCGCACGTTCCCTCGCAGTCGCCCCCGCACTGCCCCTCGAACTTGGCGTCGCAGGACCCGTGACAGGTGCCGTTGCAAACGGCTGCGGCCTCGAGGTCGCACGACCCCGAGCACTCGCCCTCGCACGTCCCGGCCAGCTTCCCCTCCTCGCACTGGATGTCGACCCGTCCGGGCTCGAGCTCCGCGTCACACTGCGCGAGACAGTCCGCCATCGCATCCATCGACGCCGCGCAGTGAGGCGGATCGATGGCGACCGAGAGTTTCACCCCCGCGCCGAGCCTGGCCTTGGCGTCCGCGATGGCCTTCGACGCCGCCTGGCAGGCCTCCTTTGCGCTGCCGAAATCGCCCTGCGCCCCAAGATCGGTGGCCAGGCCCCCGCACGCCTGCGCCAGGTCGGCGTCCAGCCGGGCGGCGAACGACTGCAGGGCGAGCGCAGCCTGCAGCCCACCGCCGAGCTTGGCCGCCGCGGCCGCGTCGAGCTTGAACTCGCTGGCCCAATCGACCTTGGCGATCGCTTGGATGCTCGAGAGATCCGGACAGCTCGCCGCAGCGCCCACCAGCGCTCCCGGGTTGGTGGTGATGTCCCTGGGATCGCAAGCGAGGCCGACGATCGACATGGACCCAGCCAGCGCAGTGGCCACCGAGACGAGGGTCGCGAAGTTGCTACGCATGAGCGCTCCTGAGTCTGCGATCGACGAGGCTACACCACCCGGGGCGATGCCGAGGTCTCCGTCGCGCGTCTCGATCGGTCGAAGCTCGATCTCCCGCAGTCGATCACCGAAGAACCGACGATCCGAGTTGGGGTGGTCGTCTCGACCTACGCGTAGAGGAATGCCCGGGACACGGGCCGGGCACCAGAGAAGTTCCTGTGGGGCAATCACACCGTCTGCGCGGCGACGCGCTGCGTTGCTCGACGCTCGCGACGTGCCCGAGGTGGTTTCGCTGTCCCACGGACGCTGCGGCGCGCTCCCCCGCGACGTCTGCGATGCCCTGCTCGGGGCCTGCGATCGACCGCACGATCCACGATCCATCTCGGTCCCGCCCCGCGCAGCACGGGGCGAGGAGGGCGAGGGGGGTTCCCTATCCGACGCGATGCGTCGGCGAGCCTCGTCGGCGCACGGCGGGCGTCCCCCGTCCCACCCCGCGTCGGCCCTGCGCGACAAATCGGCCCCTTCGGGCGAGGTGCAGCGGGCGCCCGCGGCAGGCCGTGCAGGCCCCGGGTACAGCCTGCTGAAATCGACGTGATCTCCACTACTCTTTTCCTTCAGTCGATTGCGGTTTGGAAGTCGCCTTCGAGCGGGGTGGCTGTCGGGAACAATT
>CAZYSW010000041.1:6164-16778 GCA_964650105.1 uncultured Nannocystaceae bacterium | reverse complement strand
GGAACAATTCCGCCGAGGCGTGGCCAACAAACCACCCAGGGAGGGTTTCCAGAATGAAACGCAAGGCACTTGGGGCTGCGGGGGTCGTGGCCCTCCTGGCCGTCGGCTGCGGCGAAGACCGCAAGGACTCGAGCCTGTTCGACGACTCGGCCAGCATGTCCGGATCCGGCATCGACACCGGCAACGACGATCAGAGCCACGACGACACGGACGGTCCCTCGACGACCAGCGGGGGCTCGTCGGCCGACAGCGCGGATTCCATGCCCGACGACGACTCCGACGACGCCGACGACTCGGGGATCAAGCTCGACGTGGGCCCCGGCGGCGACGCGGGGGGCGGCCCCTGCGTGGGTGAAGGCTGCGAAGGCTGCACGTACGTGGATCTGTTGTTCGTGATCGACAACTCGGGATCGATGGGCAGCTATCAGCAGGCGCTCGGCCTCGCCTTCCCGGCGTTCGCCCAGACGCTCGTGGACGCGCTGCCGCCGGGCACCAACGTCCACGTCGGGGTGACCAGCACCGAGATGGGGTACTCGAGCTCGGGAAGCACCAGCGTGACCAACGGGATGTGCACGTTCATCGGCGAGAACGGCCAGCCCAACGATGCCTTCTACGTCACGCCTGACCAGACGAACACCGGACGCAACGGGGCCCAGGGGCGGCTGTACGACCCGGGCGGCGGTCAGTACTACTTCGACTTCGACACCGACGGCGGCCCGGCGGCCATCACCGCGCTCGAGCAGTGGTTCCAGCAAGCCGCGAACATCGGCGAGGGTGGCTCGAACATCGAGATGCTGACCGCGCCCGTGGGATGGGTGGCCGATCCGGCCAACGCTGCCACGAACGCAGGCTTCATTCGGGACAAGGGCGCGGTCCTGGTGCTCTTCTTCATGCAGGACGAGCCCGATCAGACTCCCATGACGATCGCCGGCAAGCCCGGTGGACCGGCGATGCTCGAGCGGATCGTCGCCGCCAAGCAGCAGTGCGGCGGGACGCAATGCATCATCGCCGGCGGCTTCCTCAACGAGCAGGCCTGCTCCGCCCAGGGCAACCTGCCGATCGACGACCTGCTCGCCGGACTGAACGAGGTGCACGTCCAGCCCCTACCCAATCAGATCGTCGCCAAGAACGATCCGCAAGGCGCCGCTCAAGAGATGAATCAGCTCCTGGGGACGACCCTCGCCGAGGTGATCGCGACCACCTGCGAGAGCATCCCGCCCGCGGGGTGAGGCTTCGACCCGACGCGCCGTCGCGGAACACCCAACGTCGTGGGCGTATCCGCGGCGACGTCGGAGACCCCCGCGAAGGGCAGCGATTCCGCGTTTCTCCGACCGGGAGCATGCCGTTTCGGGTCTCGGAGTCGTCGCGTGCCGAGAACGGGGTCAGCGTCGGCGGACGCGTCGTCCTCGGCTCGCGGGTCTTGCCCGATCCCCTGCTACCATCGCGTGGTGCACGAGCGAAGGTGGTCGGTGGCGGGTCTGGTGGTCCTGGGGTTGGGTGCGCTGCACGGGACGGACGTGCGAGCCCACTTCCGTCTGGTGAGCCCCGAAGCGGCGACCGTGCAGAACGCCGTGGGCGATCCCCAGAAGGCACCGCCTTGCGGGGGCGGAACCGATTTCACCGGGGCGGTGACCGCGTTTCGACCCGGTGAGACCATCACCATCACCATCGACGAGACGGTCTTTCACCCCGGCCATTACCGCGTCGTGTTGGCGGTCGACGATCCGAGCGAGCTCCCCGACGCCCCGCCCGTCACGCCCGTAGGGAACGATGCCTGCGGGAGCACGGTCATCGACGACCCTCCCGTGTTTCCGGTTCTCGCCGACGGGGTGCTGATCCACGACGCCCCCTTCGACGGCGAGCAGTCGTTCGAGGTCACGCTCCCCGACGACATCGCGTGCGATCGCTGCACGCTGCAGGTGATCGAGTACATGTCGAACCACCCGGCGCCCTGCTACTACTATCACTGCGCCACCGTGGCCATCGGCACCGACCCGAACCGCGGAACCGAGACGGGGGACGGCGGCGACGGCAGCGGGGACGGGTCGACCGACGGCGACGGAGAGACCGGCATCTCCGGACCGGGCGACGGCGGCGACGCGAGCCCGACGAGCGGCGCGGGCACGACGACCGACACCGCGTCGGCCTCGGACACCGACGGGCCGACCGTGGGCGATCGGGGGACGGAAGACGGCGGAGGGTGCGCGTGCTCGACCACGCGCCGCGGCGGATCGTGGGCTTCGTCGCTCGGCTTGCTCGCCCTCTTGCGGTTGCGGCGCGTGGGCCGACGGCGTGGCGCCCGATCCGCGGCGTAGATTCTGCGCGCAATCGGTGGCCTGCGAGGTCTTGCCCCCGCCGCCATCGTCGGGTGTGCTGCAAGTGCCATGTGGAGACGGGGCGCCGTGGCCGCGATTTGCACCGCATTCGCCTGTGGAGACGACGCGGCGTCATCGGCGACCGAAACGGAGACCGATGGCGGCACCGGAGCCACGGAGACGGACGACGAGACCGGCGCCCCGCAGGTCCACCTCCCACCCCGGCCATCGACGCGGACGTGTCGCTTCGACGGGCACCCGCCCGGCCTTCTCCCGCCGATCTCGCTGGAACCCGCCTTCGGGGGGCTGGCGTTCGACGACCCGGTCGCGATGACGTTCGCGCCCGGGCGGCCCGAAACGGCGTGGGTGGCCCAGGCCGACGGCCGCGTGCTGACCTTCGACCGGACTGCCGACGAGCCCGACGCGACGGTGGCCTTCGACCTCGCGTTGCCGTCCACCAGTCGGCTCGCGGCCGTGGCCTTCGCGCCCGACTTCGACCAGAGCGGCCACGTCTTCGTTCGCGTCCACCACGATGCCACCCCGGCGCGCATCGTGATCCAGCGGGTGACGCTGGGTGACGACGACGCGATCGTGGACGGCAGCACCCGGACCGTCCTGCAGATCGCCACCGACGCGCAGGCCCGCCACGGCGGGGCGCTGGATTTCGATCAAACCGGCATGCTGGTGATCGGGATCGGCGACGGCGGGATCGAGGACGCGATGCCCCAGGCCGCTCAGGACCGCAACTCCCGGTTCGGCAGCCTCCTGCGCATCGACGTGTCGACGCTCGACGACCAGGGCAGCTACGCGATCCCGCAGGACAATCCGTTCGCGAACGAGATCGGACCCGCCGCGGAGACCTGGGCCTTCGGCGTGCGCGACCCGGGCCACTGCGCGATCGACCGTGCCGACGGCACGCTGTGGTGCAGCGACCTCGGCCAGGACGAGCACGAGGCCACGCGCGTTCCGGCGGGCGCGAACCTCGGTTGGCCGGTCTTCGAGGGCAAGCGATGCCTGGGGACCCAAGCCCAGTGCGAGGGCCTCAACGCCGTGGGTCCGGTCACCCGCTACGACGAGAGCGAGGGCGACTGTGGAATCGTCGGCGGCACGGTGTACCGCGGCGCCGCGTACCCCGAGCTGGTCGGCGTGTACCTGCACGCCGATCGGTGCTCGGGCCGGCTCCGTGGCGTGCGGCTGAACGCCGAGAACACCGTCGAGCACGACGAGCTTCTGGCCCGCCTCCCCGGGGAGCCGGCAGCCATCGGCGAGGACGCCGACGGCGAGTTGTACCTGCTCGACGGGATCTCGGGTGGCGTGTTCCGCATCACGGTGCCCGCGACGCAGGAAGCGTTCCCCACCCGGCTCTCCGAATCGGGCTGCTTCGAGGATCTCCGCGCGCTCGACCCGGCGCCCGACGTGGTGCTCTACGAGATCAACGCCCCGCTTTGGACCGACGATGCTCACAAGTCCCGTCACATCGTCTTGCCTCCCGGCGAAACGATCACCGTTCTGGACGACGGCTCGCTCGAGTTCCCGGTCGGCACCTACCTGCTCAAGACGTTCTCGTTCGAGTTCGTGGAAGGCGACGCGTCGTCGATCCGCGCCGTCGAGACCCGGGTGATGATCCGGCGCGAGTACACCTGGGAGTTCCACACCTATCGCTGGGACGACTCCGGCGAGGACGCCACGCTGCTCGACGACGGCGTGAAGGTCCCCTTGACGCTTCACGGTGACACGGGCCCGTGGGAGCTCCCGTACCTGTTCCCCTCCCGCTTCGAGTGCCGGACCTGCCACGGCTCGGCGCCATCGCGCGTGCTCGGGCCGCGCATCGATCAGTTCGACCGGATCGTCACCGTCGAGGAGGGCGTGTACGATCAGCTCGCCGAGTTGGAGGCGATCGGGATGTTCGGCGGACCGGTCCCCGTCATCGCGCCCGTCACCGACTACCGCGATGCGCAGGCCCCCCTCGAGGCGCGTGCCCGCGCCTACCTGCACGGCAACTGCGGGCACTGCCATCGACCGGGGGGGTGGGCACCGCCGGAGATGACGATGGACCTCCGCTGGTCACAACCGACCTCCGAGACCCAGACCTGCGGCGTGCCGCCCCAGTACCACAACCCGTGGGCCACGGGGTCCCACCGGATCACGCCCGGGGATCCCGAGGACTCACTGATCTGGCAGCGAATCAGCATCCGCGGGCTGGGGCAGATGCCCCCGCTGGCCACCGAGGTGGTCGACCCGGATGCCGACGTGGTCCGACAGTGGATCGAGAGCCTCGAGACGTGCCCCGAGTAGGATCTCCGCGACAGGCGACCCGGCGCTGGTACAATCGCCGCCCGGATGAGCGACGACCTCGAGCTGCTGGAGCGGTGGCGAAACGGCGACGTCGGCGCCGGGAACGCGCTCTTCCGGCGTCACTTCAGCGCGATCCGCCGATTCTTCCGCAACAAGGTCCGGCCCGACGACGTCGAAGACCTGATCCAACGGACCTTCGCGGCGTGCGTCGAAGGGCGCGATCGCTTCCGTGGCGACGCCTCGTTCCGAACCTTCCTGTTCGCGGTTGCCCGACGACAGCTCTACAAACACCTGCGGGATCGGGCCTCTCGAGAGTCACGCGTCGATCCCGATCTGGGCGTGTCGTCGATTCATGCGCTCGGGCACACACCGAGCTCGATCGTGGCGGCGCACCAAGAGCAGGCCTTGTTGTTGCTCGCGCTGCAGCGGATCTCGGTCGAGCACCAGACCATGCTCGAGCTGTTCTACTGGGAGCAGATGCCGGGCGCCGAGATCGCGGAGGTCTTCGACATCTCGCCCACCACGGTCCGCACGCGGCTGTTCCGGGCTCGACAGGCCCTGGAGGCCGAGCTCCGCACGCTGCTCGAGCAGGGCGCGCGGGCAGAGATCGCGGACATCGAAGCCACCGCGCGGGCCATCGGCGCTCAACTGTGACGCGATCGGCGGCGACGACCGATGCGCTCCCACGGCGTGAGGCTGCCGAAGAGCACCACGAAATACAGCGGTGCGGCCAGCGGAAGGCTCGAAGGCATGAAGCGCAGCTCGATGACGTGTGGCCCGGGGCCCACCACGACACCACGCACGAGGTGGTTCACCCGGTGAAGCGGCGTCGGTGTCCCATCCACCCACGCGCGCCAGCCCGGATGCCAGACTTCGTTCATCACCACGACGCCCTCGCGCGGTGCTTCGACGCGGGCGGCGTACCGATCGCCACCGCGTAACGTGACCGTCCCGGGTACGCTGGGACCGCTCCCTTCCCGGGGCTCGATCGCTGGCGTCTCGACGAACGCGTGCGTCCCCGGGTCGACGGCCGACATGGCGGCCAGCGCCCTGCCCCGCCGCACGCGCTGGATCCGATCGGTCCAATAGATCTCGGGCGCCGGATCGTCGACCATCCACACCTGCGGCTCGACACGTCTGGCGATGCGCGCCGGGTGGCGAACGCGGGGGCGGACCGGGTATCGATTGCGCATCCCGGTGAGCACGTACCGGACGCCGAAGTGTGTGAGGAGCTCGGGCGCTTCGGTCACCCGCCGCTCGGCCTGCAAGTAGCGTGCGAACGCCATGGGGTCCTCGCCCCGACCCCTCCAGTCGCGCACGCGGTACAGCGATCCGGGCCGCGCGCCCAATCCCCATTCGTTGTAGATCCGCTGGTCGTCGACGCGGTCGAGGAGATCGGCCAACGCCGCGCGATCGGGCGGTACGTCCCACATGCCAGGCGGGGCATAACGTTGCAGGTCGAGGACGTTCGCGAGCACCAACCCTGCGCCCAGACCCGTCGACCACCGTCTCGGCGCGGGCCACTTCCGCTCGAGGCGGCCGAGCACCTCCTGAAGACCCAGCCCCGCCAGGATCGCCAGGGAGGTGTGCGTGAGCACGACGTAGCGTTTGGCGATGCGGAACAGGTCGAACCCGGGGACGTGCTGGGCGAGCCAGCCGAGCGCAGGCGTTTGTGCCCCCGCCGACAGCACGAAGCCCGTCGCTCCCACGGCCACCAACACCAGCACGATGCCCCGCTCGGGCGTGCGGCGCAGCGCCAGCACGCTGCACAGCGCGCTGCACAGCGCGGCCAGGCCCACGAAGATCGACTTGCCGTGCTCACCCGGAGACAGCAGCGTGCCGATGTACTCGAGCTTTCCCGGATCGGAGAGCACGTAGGCCAGCCCCCGCCGGGCACGCGCCGACAGCTCGGTCTGCTCGAGCGCCGGCAGGACCACCACCAGAAGGCCCAGGCTCGCCAGCGCACCGGCCAGGGCCAGACAGCCCAGCACGCGCAGGCGTCGGACCTGCGCCAGCCGGACCAGCGCGTAGGGAACGACGACCAAGAGCGCGTAGAAGATCGAGGGTGGAAACCCCGACGTGCCCAGCAGCAGCAACGCCAGCACCAACCCCCGCGTGGAGCGGGGTCCGGGGTCGCGCACCACCGCCTCGATCCCCCACAACACGAAGCCCACCCACGCGGACGGCCAGTAGGTGGCCATCATGATGGTGCGCACGGGGACGGCGCCGATCGCCATCACGCTGCCCGCCATCGCGGCGGCAGGTGCCGAGGCTCGGTGTGCCCGCAAGAACATGTGCATCCCCGTCGCCGCCAGGACGCACGCGCCGAGCTGTCGAAGCTCCTGCAACCACGGCCCCGCCGAACCGCTGATCACCCCGAGCGTCCAAACCAGCCAGGAGAACGGAGACCAGTACGCGGCCTGAGGATCGCAGACGAAGGGATAGCCGCCCCGCTCGAACCGATTCCACAGAGGGATCTCCCCGTGCCGGATCGACTGCACCGCGAACGCGACGTCCTGCCAGTACGACGTCGAGACGTCCCCACCGAGCATGGTCGGCTCGGCGTCGGGCCACCACAGGCGCCAGTACGTCCCCAGCACGACGGCTGCGTAGCCGAGTGCGCACACGACGAGCGTTCGGACCGTCGCGTGGGGCTGGGGCCCGTGAGCCGACCAAGAGCGCGTGGACGCCGTTCCGAACACCTCGACGCGGCACCTTAGCAGGGTCTCGAAAAAGGCGCGCGGCGGCTCGATCGGCCGCGGCGCGTGGACGGATCGACACGCACGCCGTCGGTTCGAGCACCACGCTCTGGGGCGATGCTCGTGAGGCGCCCCGGTGCTGCGCGGGGACGACGACGTGACCGCTGCGGGCACGGACCACCGACCGGTTCTGCGGGGGTGACCACCCCGCGTCGTCTTTCGAACGGCGAGCGGCGCGCTCGCGGCCGGGTGCTTCCCCGCGGTCGTGCGTGGAGACAGCCTGATGATCGTGTAAGCGGGACCGGGGCGACGTTCGACCGACCTTCGCGGTAATCTCGAGACGTTGGGGTGTTGCGTGACGGAACCGAAACCACGCGTCTTGCTGGGAGACTCGAGCCCGTGCACGTTGAGCCCCGACGTGCTGGACGTGCTGGTACAGCTCGTCACGTGTGCGCGTGAGGTCGGCGTCGCCTATGCCGAAGTCGAGGATCTGGAGCTGCAGCGCCGCCGAAGCCTCGACGACACCGCGGCCTTGATGGCCCACCTCGACCGCTTTCGGGAGGAGTCCGCGTTCGGGATGCGGGCCACGGCCCGAGAGGCGCGGCGCCCGGAGATCCGCAAACATGCCGAGGAGGCCATCGCCAGTCTCGGCAAGATGATCGAAGGCTGGCAACGGAGCTATCGGCACGCGCAAGAACGCGAGGCACGGCGGATCGATCAGCGCATCGCCGATCTCGAAGTCGCGATGCGTGCATCCCTGGAACGGCTCGCGCTGCCCCTGCGCGGAAACCTGAGGGCCCGCCGCATGCATCGCGTCCACCAGGAGACGACGTACACCACGACGCTGGAGGGCGAGTGGGTGCCGGGGCTTCGGATCCGACTCACCGGCGGCGACGCGGGGTCCGAAACGCCGCTGCGGATGCGGACGCTGCTCGGGGGGAAGAACGTCAAGATCCGGGTCGGGACGAAAAAGGCGCTCTTGCGGCGAACCGAGGGGCCCAACTTCGTGCGGCTCGACGAGTGGTTCGTCCTCGAGCTGCGCGTCGGCCCCGGGATGGTGCGTTTGCTGCTCGCGCGCAAGCCCTCGGGCAACACCGAGGCGCTCGACCTGGAGATCGCTTCGGAAGGCGCCGCCGTTGCGGCTCGCGTCCGGCGAGCGGACGGCTCGACCCAGACGCTACCCGCCGAAGACCACCCCACCCTGCGCGAGATCTGGGACGCGCTACAGGGCGAGTTGGACCGGGCCTTCGCGGACGCCCGGGGATTGGCCGGGCTGGCCCTCGACGGCGACCCCGTCGAGGGTGCCGACGCGCTGCTGAGGACCATGGAAGCGTTGGTCGCCTGGTATCGCCCGATCGTGGCCGAGATCGCCGCGCACAGCCCCAGCCTCGAGGAGCTCAGCATCAAGGTGGAGCGCGAGGATGGTCGGCGCGAAGAGGCCTACGTCCACCGCGCCGACCTCGGCCAGCACCTCGTCGCGTTGCCCGGCGATCTCCGAAGACGGCTCGGCATCCCCGCCTTGTTGCCGACCGGGGACCTCACCGAGCACGCCTCGGCACCCGGCCTCGCACCGATCCTGGAGCCGGATGCCGGAGACAAATCGGGTCGGATCGACCTGCCCATTTGGCCGCTCCCACCATCGCGCGCGCTCGGGGGCGCGCCCGTGCAGGAGGTCACCGAGGACATCTCGCTTTGCGAGCTCGTCCTGGGCGACAGCGACATCCTGGAGCTCGACCTCGAGCCGGATCGATGCGCCGATCGGCCCATCGTGCTCCGCTCGACGGGCCGCTGACCGCCCTCGGGCCACCGGTGCGCGAAGTCTCGTGCCTTTCCACCCCGGGAGCTCTGCCTTCAACCCCCCGCCGGTCCCAAGAGACCCTCCAGGTAAGGCCCGGACTGCTGCTCCCCCGCGGCGCAGCGCACCGCCGCATTGCAGTTGTGCTGCTCGGTGGTCTGGTAACAGGTGTCCGTGAACGTGGCCCCGTTGAGGGTCGTGCCCACGTATTGGTTCATCAAGTCGTCGGGCGCGTTGATGACCGACTCCAGACCGAACATGTGCGCGATGTGCTTGGACAGGCCCACGGCCTTCGTCCCCAACCCGAGCCCGGCCTCCGCGGACAACACCACCACGTTGACGCTGTTGGGCACCACGTCGCCGCAGTCGATATGGCCGAAGCCGATGAAGTTCGGGTCTTGATAAGTCTCCGAAGACACCACGATCATGCTGTAGTCGTCGACCTGCGGCTCCTCCCGCGTCAGACAGACGTGAAAGGGCGCCCAGTGCTCGAGCACGGCTTCGAACAAGGCATCGGCGTCGTCGGTGGTGTACCCGGGCCAGGTCCCCACCATTGAGGCGAACGAGGTAATGCGGGCGGGCGCGTTGTCGACGATGCCCACCGTGAGCTCCGCGCCGTCCATGTTGACGTAGACGACGCGACCGTCGAAACCGCTGCACCCGGGCCCGACCTCCGAGCCGGTGCTGGAGCTGGCGTCGTCGGCCGCGCTCGTGGAGGTCGACTCCTCGCTCCCGGTCTCCGATTCGGTGGCGCTGGTCGGGTCGGTCGTGCTGGTCGGGTCCGAGCTGGTGGGAGCGGTGGGATCCGTCGGATCCGTGCTCGCGGTCGGGCCCTGGCTGGTCGCGCTGTCGGTCGCGCTCGAGCTCGGCGTGCCCGTCGAGTCGTCGCCGGTCGAGCCCGACTCCCCTTCGTCACCCGAGGCACTCGGATCGAAGCAGGCGGCGAGCGAGAGAACGAGCGTCAACGGAAGCAAGCGAAGCGACGACATTGCCGGAGCATAGCACTACCGAGGATCACACTGATGCCACTGGTTGCCCTTGATGTCGTGGAACTCACACGTGTAGTTCGCCGGGCACTCGCAGGACTCGGTGCAGAGGATCCGACACAGGGGTTGCGGGACCAGGCCGCCGCCGTCGAAGCAGGTGTACCCCCGAGGGCAATCGAGGTCGCTCTCGCAGGAGCTCCCGATGGCCGAGGGGTCTTGCGTGATCGGCTCACAAGCCCCGCCCGTGGTCGGGTCGGTCCCCGTCGTGCCGGTCGAGTCCCCGCTGTCGGTGGCGGCCTCCCCGGTGGAGTCGTCCTCGGTGGCCGAGCCGGTCGCGCTCGTCGAGCCGCTGTCGGTCGAGCCTCCGCCATCGGCCGAGCCGTCCGTGGTCGGGCGCGAAGTCGACCCCGTGTCGTCGGCCGGTCCCCCCGTGCTCGAACCGCTGGCCGTCGTTGCGTCGCTACCCCCGTCGCTGCCCCCGGTCGACGCGTCGTCGCCCCCGCACGCGACCATCGCCACGAGCA
>CAZYSW010000041.1:0-6154 GCA_964650105.1 uncultured Nannocystaceae bacterium | reverse complement strand
CGTCCTCATGGCTCGGATCTTCGCCGCACGGCCCGGTGATGTCGAGCGGCGCGTCGATCCGGGCCGTGCCGGAGGGTCTCGCGACGTGCGGGAGGGGACCGTCCACCGCCCGCGAACGCCACCCTCGAGGGTGCGGTCGGCCTTCGTCGGGCGCGACGCCGACCGACGACGCCGCACCCGACCCTCACGGTCCAGGGGACCCTCGCCGGCGATCTCCCTCGGCGAGACCCCGCCGGCGCGGCCCCGAGAAGGCCGTGGGCCGGCACCGACGGGCCTCAGCCCGTGGCGCGCCCTTCCTCCTCGCCGAGGAAGCCGGCCTTGCGCAGCGTCTCTTGCTTGTGCTCGTAGATCTTCGCACCGAGCTCTTCGAGCGTTTCGGTGCTGCAGACCTCGCGTGCTCGCGTCAACATCCGCGTCTCTTCGTCCACCAGGTGCGCCTCGAGGACATCGCGCAGGATCTTGGTCTTGGCGGCGAACTCGATGGTATCGACCGGGGTCTTCTCGAGATCGGGCATGAGCAGGTCGATGGCTGCGTGCGCCGCCAGGGACTCGAAGAACATCAGGTCCGCTTCGCGACCGTCGCCGATGGCCTCGCGCACCGCCGGATAGAAGAGCTCCTCTTCGAACGCCGAGTGTGCCTCGTACTCCACGCCGAGCTCAGCCAACAGCGTCTGTCGCCGATCACCTTCCTCCTCGGTGGTGCCGAGCAGATCCTCGAACAGCCGGCGCATCTTCTGGTGGTCGCTCTCGATGAGCGCAATTGCGTCTTGCTTCGCCATGATGAACCTCGTGAGCGAGGCACGCCGCCCGGGACGACTTCGCGGGCGCCTCGCGGCGGGCCTCGACGCCGACAACCTGCGCGGCCGGACGCACGTCGCAACTCGCACACCGACCCTCGCACCCTCGCACCGGTGGCGGCCCCCGCGTGTTCTCGAGCTCCGCGATCGTCCGCGCTTGCGCCTCGACACGCGCCGAGCTCCGCGACCCGTCGCGGAGGTTCGTCGGGTCTGGCTCACGCGGCGCGGGTGGCCGACAGGCTCTCGTCGAGGAGGAGGACGGAGTCGCCGAACTCGTGGATCAGATAGCCCTGTTCGGCCGCGTGGCGATGCGCGGCGTCGACCAAAGGGGCGGGCGCGAAGACGGAGACCACGTCGTAGTGCGATGTTCCCGGTTCGTGGCAGCCCGAGAGCAGTCCGTCGACGATCCGGGGGCGATGGCCGGCAGTGATGCGCAGATCGGTGAGCCCTGCGCCGGGACGCAGCGCACCACCGTGGTCGCGGACGTTGCCTTCGAGAGCGCGGACGACGGAAGTGCCCACCGCGAGGACCCGCCCCCCACGCCGCCGCGTCCGCGCGATCGCGTGCACGGTCGCCTCCGGGATCGCGTAGTGCTCGGGAAGGGGCAGCTCGGCGTCGAGCGCCGGATCGCCGGTCGCCGACAATCCGGCGGCGTGGGTGATCGTGGCGAGCTCGATCCCTCGGGCAGCGAGGCGCTCGACCACGCTCCACACCAGGGGGCGGGCCGCCGAGGGCATCTCGACCGCCACCGGATGGATCGCGAACGGGGTCTGCACGTGCTCGAGCGCGACATCGTCCGCCATGTAGCTGTACTGGACGGGACGCCCGTGGGCGTACAGGAGCGACACCATCGCGGCGTCGGAGATCGACGGTGCGAGCTCCACGAGGCGTGTCGATCGAGCGCTCGTACGACGGACCGCCAGCGCCACGTCGCCGGCGGCGACCAGCACGTCCCCGGGCACGAGCACGTCGGGAGCGGGCCGCGACTCGGTCGGCGTCCGCCAGTCCCCTTCCCCGAACACCACCGCCCACCACGATCCCGCGCGCCCGGGCGCCGTGAAGCGCAGCTCGTGCTCGCGCCTCGAGGGGGCGCGCACGCGAAGCGAGGCGGGCAACGTCGCGGCGTCGTTGACCACCACGAGGTCGCCCGGTCGCAAGAGCGCAGGAAGGTCCATCACGGTGTGCTCGGCGTGAGCCTGGTGCGCGCCGTCGATCACCAGCAACCGCTGAACCCGAGGATCGCTGCGAGGCCAGCGAGCGGCGTTCATGCCCGCACCTCCCATTCGGTCGCGAGGATCCGCGCGCCCGACGGTGCGCGTTCGGGGTGCACCAGGATGTCGACGATGATCGAGGCCACCACGTCCGGGCGGCCGAGCCGGCTGCGATCGGCATCGGGCACCGCGTCCGCGTGCATCTGCGTGTCCATTTCTCCCGGGTCGATGCACAGCACCCGAACGCCGGTGCCCCGCAGCTCCTCCGCCCAGCCCCGCAGCAACTGATCGAGCGCCGCTTTCGAGGCCCCATAGCCGCCCCATCCGGGGTAGGCCTCGATCGCGGCATCCGAGCTGATCCCCACCACGACACCGCCGCGACCCAGGCGCATCGACGGCAGCAAGGCGCGGGTCAAGCGATGCGGCCCGAGCACGTTGACCGCCAACGTCCGTTCGAGATCTTCGCCGCGCAGGTCCGTCAGCATGGGCAGCGGCACCGCGCCGAGCGTGCTGGCGTTGTGCACCAGGAGATCGACGTGCCCGAGGGCGGACAGGGCCTGGCCCGCGATGCGCACGGCCGCGTCTGGCTCCCCGACGTCGGCCACGATGGCGTGGGCCCGTCCGCCCTCCTCCACGATGGCATTCACCACGGCCTCGAGGGGCGCCTCGTGACGCGCGACGACGGCGACGGCGGTGCCCCGCCTCGCCAGCGCCAGCGCCAGCGCTCGGCCCAATCCTCGACTCCCACCGGTGACGACTGCGGTTTCGAACGATTGCATGGTGACTCCTCGGCGTACCGTCACCATGGGACGACCTTGCCAAGGAATCAGCTCGATTGCCAATCCATTGGCAGAAGGTCAATCCTTCGTCATGCTCGACGACGTCTCGACCCACCTGGCCGTCAACGTGAAACAGCTCCGCGAGGCGCGGGGGCTCACGCAGCAGCGCGTCGCGGCGCTCGCGGAGCTGCCCCGCGCGACCTGGGCCAACCTCGAGTCGGGAACCGCGAACCCGACCCTCGCCGTCCTCGTGAAGGTCGCCACTGCGCTGCAGGTCTCGCTCGAGGAGCTGGTCGGTCCCCCCAAGTCGACCGGCCGTCTGTATCGACCCGACGAGCTACCGACGCGACGACGCGGCAAGGTCACGGTCCGCAAGCTTCTGCCCGACCCGATTCCCGGCATCGAGCTCGAGCGCATGGACCTCCAGCCCGGCGCCTCCATGGCCGGAATCCCGCACACGCCCGGGACCCGCGAGTATCTGACCTGCGAGCGCGGCGAACTCGAGCTGGGCGCCGGCGGCCAGCGCTGGCACCTCGAGCCGGGCGACGTCGTCGTCTTCCGCGGCGATCAGAACCACGGTTACCACAACCCCGGACGGACCGCGGCGGTGGCCTACAGCATCGTCATCCTCGCTCCGGGCCTGGGCTGACCGAGGGCGACGTCCGTCCGCGACGCTGGACCACGTCGGTCGCGCGCGGCCCCACGGCTTGCGGCGTCTGGAGCGGGGCAACCCAAGCAGACGGTCGGTGCATAGGGACCCCGCGCGGGCCGGTCGTGCCCGCCCCGAGACGCCGATGCTGGAGCGAACCCGAGCCCTCGTCCCCTGGATCTTCGCCTCCGTGACCGCAGCGTCGACGATCCCCGCCCACGCCGCCCCGACCGAGCCTTCGCCCGTGACGTCACGACCGGCGCTCGAGCCCGCGCCCTTCCCCCTCGCGACCTCGCCCGCCCCTGCAGCCGGGTCCGCCCCCGCACCCCCGCCTGCACCCGCACCCACGCCCGAGACCGCGCCGGCACCCACCCCCACGTCCGAGGCCGCACCCGCGCAGCCGCCCGCGTCGGCGCCCGGCGAGACTCCGACGACGACCGTGCCGGCGACCTCGCTCGAGGCCGAAGCACCCGATGCCGGTCCGCGCGTCCCGACGGTGGAGACGGTGACGGGCCCGTTCGGACGTACCGTGGTCGTCACCATCGAGGATCGTGGCGCACCAAAAAAGTCCAACGAAGACGAGGAGGACGTCGAGATCGTGGAAGAAACGGTCGAGGTCCGGTCGCCGGCGCGTCGGAGCTGGGCAGGCCTGCGATTCGGAACCGTCCTCTCCCCCGACGGCGCTCGAGGCACGATCGACCCCCGCGGTCCGATCTCGAGCAACCGGTTCCGCGCGTGCCTCGATCCGGGTCGCCGCCTCGCGTGCGGCTACGTGAAGGGGTTCGACGTCGCGCTGACCATGTTCGAGGCCGGCGGGTCCTGGGACTACCCGCGGTGGGTCGGCTACTTCCGCACGGGCTACACCGCGGGGCGGGTCCACTTCGCGCCTGCCGGCGACGCCCCCGCGCCCGGCCAGCCGACGTCCCTCACCTATGCCGCGGCCCCGCTGTTCTTCGGGGGCAACGTCTACCTGCTGAAGAGCTTCCCGGTGCGCCCGTACGGGGGCCTGGGGTTCGGCCTCGACGTCGTCCGCCTCGACTATCGCCGTCACCACGCCGGGCCCCGCATCGACACCAGCGCGCGGGTGGGCTTCGAGCTGCACGCCGGCCTGGAGGCGCGGATCAGCAACTACGTGTCGGTTCACGCCGAGCTGATGCAACTGTGGAGCGCCCGCCGAAAGCTGAAAACGCTGCCCGATTTCTCGAACACCGGGCTCGGCGTCCTCGTGGGGGTGACCGTGGCCGTCCCTACGCGAAGTGACGTCGAGCGGCACGAGACCCGGATCCGCAAGATCGAACGGGTCCGTCGCACGGAGTGAGCGAGTTGCGCACCCGAGGCGACCGGCCCGCGGCCGAGGTCCGAACGGGTTTCGCATCGGCTCCGGGGCGCGACAGCCCGTCGCATGGCAGCGGTGTCGCGCGGCCGCCGGACAGCGTCGCATTCCACCGCAGCGGGACGCGGGTGTCCTGGTCGGGGCGGGACGACGGTCGAGACGACCTGACACCGCTGTCAGAGGGCCTCGGCGGCGCGCGACGGTCGGGTGCATCCCCGCGAAGCCCGTGGCCACCACGATCCCCGATCGCGTGGCAGTCTGAGGATCGAGCTGGCTTGCCTTGGAGTGTCCGCGTGCCTCGTTTGCGTCTTCCTTTCGTCTCGATCGTTTTGAGTGTCCTCTCCGCGCCGGCGGTTGCGTTCGCGCAACCGCCGAGCCCTCCACCCCCCGACAGTGCGGTGGCGCTCGATCCCCAGGCCTCGCCCGCGGCCCCGGCATCGCCGAGCGCCGTCGTGCCGAGCGATCCTCGGCCCGCACCCGCGCCCGCAACCACGGCCGCGGCACCGCCGAGTGCCCCCCGAGCCTCCGGGCAATCGCTCGCACCGGCCTCGGCCCCGGCGACCTCCTCGTGGCGACCCGAGCCGTTGCCGCCCCCGTCGGCCAGCGCCGTGGCTGCCCCGCCGCCACCCGCCGCGGTGCAGGCGGTACCGCCCCACCCGCTGCCGCCCGATCCGTGGCGAGAACACGAGCGCCGGCTCGCCAGCGAGCGGCGACGCGCCAAGGGGATGATCGCCACCGGATGGAGCCTGCTCGGGGTGACCTGGGCCGTGTCGGCGTTCACCGGTGCGGTCGCCATCGATCTCGCGCGTCCCGGGGGTGACGCGGCCCGGGTTCGCTGGGGGCAGTGGATGATGGTTCCGCTCGGCGGGCCGTTCGTGGCGGCGACCCGCTCCCGCCTGGCGACCGGGGCCCTCCTCACCGGCTCGCTGGGTGCGGCGCAGGTGGCCGGGTTCGTCGTCGCCATCGTGGGCCACCACCGCATGCGCAAGGTTCGGGCCCACGCCCTGTCGTTCGCCGCGGCCCCGACCACCACCGGCGGGCTGGTGGCGATGGGCGGTCGCTTCTGACGACGTCGTTTCGCCGCGAATTTGGCGGTCTCCCGGTGCGCCGAGTATCCCGAGGCAGGTCGTGGTGCGTGCGGGCTCCGTACGCTGCCGACCCCACGAGGTTCCATGAGACACACCAGACTCGCCCGTTGCGCAATTCCGGCCGTCTTGTGGTTCGCAGCCTGTACGTCGGGGACGTCCGGTGACACCGACACGAGCGAAGCTTTCTTCGTCGGTGGTTGGGACGGCGCCCAGACCCGGGGCACCTCGGTGCTGCTGTTGCGCGAGGGGCTCTCGGGCACCCTCAGCGGTGCGGTGATCGGCGACGACCACGAGGAG
>CAZYSW010000040.1:0-19672 GCA_964650105.1 uncultured Nannocystaceae bacterium | reverse complement strand
TCTCGCCGATGATGGCGTTGGAGCCCTTCTCGCCGATGATGGCGTTGGAGCCCTTCTCGCCGATGATGGCGTTGGAGCCCTTCTCGCCGATGATGGCGTTGGAGCCCTTCTCGCCGATGATGGCGTTGGAGCCCTTTCCCAATGAAACCGAGCCGAGGCTTTCGGCGAGGATCAATCGGAGGGCCATGGCCGGGATCATCAGCTCGGCGTTCGGATGCGCGGCCCTGGCCCGCCGATCCACCTGCTTCGAGATCGCGTCCAGCGAGGACGAGAGCTTTTTGAGCTTCGCGAGGGACTGCTCGTCCCTAGCCTGGACCGCGAGCGTCAGGCGGGTGGCCAGTGCCTTGCGAAGTGACGACAGCTCGTCGGCGCGCGAGAGGCCCTTTTTGGTGGCGCCGCCGCCCTTCGTGCTGGCGATGGCCCGATCGCACAGGTGCAACGAGACCTCCAGGATCTGGACGATGCGCGACAAGGTGGAGGCCCGCGCCTTCCCCCCCTTCTTGGTGTTGGCGATCGACTCGGACGCGAGCGCCCGGACGGCTTCGAGCCCCGCCGCGACCCCGATCAAGGGATCGTCGGTGCTCCACGATCCGTCGTGGAGCGCGTACTTGCGCTTGGCCGGCTTGGACGGCGGCTTCTCCCCCTTTGCCGCGGGTTTGGTCTCGGGCTTGCTCTGGCCGAGGCCGGATGCGGCGTTCACGGGGCCGGCAGCGACGAGGGAGAGGCCCACGGCGAGGGCGAGAAAGGCGGATCTGCGGTAGGCGCGAGACATGGGACGCATGGGCATCCCGGAGCGTACCGAAAGGCGACTCGACGTTCCCGAGGACCGCACGGCCGTTCCGCGTCTCGCGAGCGGACGTTCCCTCACTCGCGGAAGGTGCGGTGCAGGGCGCGTGTGAGCGCGTCCACGTCCTTGTCGTCGCAAAAGAGGGTGGCCCGGATGGGGGACGTGGCCATCGCCTTGAGGCTGATACCGATGCCTGCGGCCACCGAGCGGGTCTTGGCCAGCTTGGAGGCGTTGCGGCCGACGAAGTCCCCGACCAGGGACACCGCGCCGCAGGGCTCCTCGATTTGCACCTGGTCCAGGAGCTGCTCCCGCAGCTTGGGCCAGTCGGGGACGTCGTCGAGCGAGAACCACAAGTCCGCGATCTCGTGGTCGGCGTCCAGGTGCAAGACGGGCAGCGCGGCCTCGGCCGCCGCCGCCAGCATCCGATCCATCGACCGGCTGCCGCTGGCGCGCAAGCGAACCAGATTTCGCTGTGCGCTCACGGCCGTGACCGCATGGTCGCGGGTGAGGTTCTCGGGGCGATCGATGCGCGTCCCGTCGCCGTTCCCCACGGTGGCGCGGGACCACAGCGCGATGCCGGTCTTGCGGGCGAACTCCACCGACTCCGGGTGCAGGACCTTGGCGCCGTGCGAGGCGAGCTCGAGCATCTCGTCGTGCGAGATCGCCTCGATCAGGGTCGCCGCGTCGACGACGCGGGGATCGGCCGTGTACACGCCGTCGACGTCCGAGCAGATCTCGCAGTACTCGGCCCCCAGCGCACCGGCGAGCGCCACCGCGGTCGTGTCCGATCCGCCGCGCCCCAACGTGGTGACCTCGCGCTTGTACGAGACTCCCTGAAAGCCGGCCACGATCACGATCTTGCCCTGCTCGAGCTCGTCCTGGACCCGGAACGGCCGCACCTCGATGATGCGGGCACCCGAGTGGCGATCGTTGGTGATGATGCCCGACTGCGAGCCGGTGAGCGAAATGGCCTCTTCGCCGAGGGCCTGGATCGCCATCGACAACAGAGCCATCGAGGCACGCTCGCCGCACGACAGCAGCATGTCGAGTTCACGGCGCGACGGAGAGTCCGTGATCTCCTTGGTTCGAGCCAGGAGCTGATCGGTGGTCTTGCCCATCGCAGAGACCACCACGACGACGTGATGGCCCCGGTGCTTGGTCTCGACCACGCGCCGGGCCACCGCTCGGATCCTCTCCACGTCGGCGACGGAGGACCCGCCGTACTTCTGGACGACGATGCGCAAGTTCGGTGCGCCGAAGGAAATCATGGTCTCTCCCGCCGGTGATTCGTGCGAAGGTATGAACCGTCGCTGGCGCGCGCGCAAGACGGACGCTCGGCCCGCCCCGAAGCGGCGGCGAGGAGGCACCGCGCGTTCGGTTCAGCCCGCCTTGGGGTGAACCGTGCGCGGGCCGATCACCCGAGCGCCCAGCGCCCTGACGCGGGCCGACAACGCTCGGTCCGCGGTCGCCACGACGCACGCCCGTCCCTGCGCCTTCGCAGCCACCACGTCGACGATGGCGTCGTCGCCCGACCGTGGTGCCGCCACCACGTGCACGTCCTCGATGCTTTCCACGTTCCGCGCGGCACCTTCGACGACCAGCACGACCTCGACGGGGATCCCTCGCAGGCTTTCGGGGAGGCGCTGCGACCCGGTACCGCGCGCGACCGAGACCAGGGCGTCGCGCAGCCGGCGGACCGCACCCGCTCGGTCGCGCCACCACCCATCGGGCACCGAGCCGATCACGTTGGCCGCATCCACCACCAAAAGCGGCCTCGCGGACGCCTCGGCGGGATCTTCGTGAGAAGACATCCTGCTCGGCCGACTGTAGCAACCATTCGCGTCACCGTATCGACCCGTTCGACGAGGCACCGATCACCCCGTCGAGGCGAGGGCGTCGAAGCCTTTGCGGGGTGGCGGGTCGAGGCCCGCGCCGGTTCGGCACCCACGACGCACCGCCGTTGCGCGCGTCGCCCTGCTTGCGCCCCGTGGTACGATGGGCGTCCGGGACACCCCGCAACATGAACGTCAAGATCATCCTCCTCGTCGTCGCGGCGGTGGCCGCGGGGTTCTTCGTCCTGAGGCGAAGCGGTGACATCTCCGGTGCGGAGGCGCGCGACCTGGTCGCCAAGGGGGCGACGCTGCTCGACGTCCGGACCACCGAAGAGTTCGCCGCCGGCCACATCCCCGGCGCGATCAACATCCCCGTCCAGCAGCTCGCCGACCGCAAGGACGAAATCGACCGCAACGCCCCCGTCGTCGTCTACTGCCGCAGCGGCATGCGTAGCAAGCGCGCCGCCGCCCTTCTCGGGGAGGCCGGCTTCCAGAACGTCCACGACCTCGGCGCGATGAGCCGCTGGTAGCCAGCGACGGTCCTCTTGCGTGCACGGACCGACGTCCCCGAGTCGGACGTCGTCCGTCTCCTCGGGCCGTGCGTCGATCGTCCGCGCTTCGAGCCCGGGCCGTTGCGAGCGACTCGCCGCTCCGGATCGGGTGCCGGGCGGGCCTCGTCGCCCCCGGTACGGGGGGTGGCAAGCGGCGTCGGGGGTCGGCCGTGGATGGAGCAAAAAGAGGCGAGTGAGCCGGGGAACGGCGGTGGACGGGCCGTTCCGACGGGTTCTGGGGGGATGTGGGGGGCCGTAGGGGAGAGGGTGAAGATCCTGGGGCCGGCCGGCGTCGATAGGCGCTCCCGGACCGGGGGGGTCCGGTTTCTCGGAGCGAGACTGGCATGCGAAGGATCGAAGACGGCGTCGTCGTGCCGGCGACGTCGGAGGGCTCGACGCGATCATTCGATCGAGGTGCGTCCGTCCGCGGCGTACGGATCGATCGCTACGTCCTGCTCGAGCGGCTCGGGCTCGACACGACGGGGGCACGCTATCGGGCCTACGACCCCGACCGTCGGTGCGAGGTCGCGTTGGAGCTCGTCGCGGCCGAGCGTGTCGCCGGCGATCCGGATGCGGTTCGGCGCGGGGCCCAGGCGGTCGCACGGATCGCGCATCCTCACGTGCTGCCCATTCACGTGGTGGGGAGCATCGAGGGCCGGGTGTTTGTGGTGACCGACCTCGTGTGCACGCGCACCCTCGATGCCTGGCTCGACGAGGTGCAGCCGACGTGGCGGCGGATCGTCGAGGCGTTCCTCGGGGTCGCGCGCGGTCTGGCGGCCGCACACGCCGCGGGCGTCACCCACCTCGACTTCAAGCCGCAGGCCGTGCTCGTGGACGACGACGGATGGCCGCGGGTGGCGGGGTTCTCCCTGCTCGGCGGCGACGCCGAGATCACCGGCGGCGACGAGACGACGACCGGGGATTCGCGTCCGGAGGGCAAGACCTTCGAGACCACACCGATCGATCCGGGCATCACCGGTGGCGACCCCCGGTACCTGTCGCCCGAGCAGCACTGCGGTTGGCCGGGCGATGCTCGCAGCGACCAGTTCAGCTTCTGCGTCGCGATGTACGAAGCGCTGTATCGCGTGCGCCCCTTCGGGCGCGGCGGATGGCAGCGCGTCGCCCGACGCAAGCTCCAGCGCGATCTCGAGCGGCCGCCCGCGCGCAGCCCCGTGCCCGCCCGCATCCACCGGGCGCTGCTGAAGGGCATGCACCCCGACCCCGACCGACGGTGGCCGTCGATGCAGGCGCTGTCGAGCGAGCTGTCCGCGGGCATCGGACGGCGTCGCCGAGCGTGGGCGGCCGCGGGGATCGGCGTGCTCTCGCTGGTCGGCCTCGCTTCGGCGGTTCCCGACGCCGCGACCTCGCACGCCTGTGATCGGGCCGCCGCCGCCCTCGAAACGGTGTGGACCGACGCGCACGCGCAACGCATCCGCCACGACGTGCTGCGCACCGGGGTCGCGCACGCCGAAGAGACCTGGGCCCGCCTCCAAACCCGCATCGACGCTTACGCCACGCGGTGGGCCGCCGCGCGCGAGCAGGTCTGCGAGGCCACGCACGTCCGGGGCGAGCAGAGTCTCGACATGCACGACCGCCGCGTCGCCTGCCTCGACGAACGCCTGGTCGAGCTCGACACCGTCCTGACCGTGCTGCGAACCGGCGATTCGGACGGGCTGAGCCGCGCGGTCCCGGCCGTGGACGCGCTGCGGAGCATCGACGACTGCAACGACACCGCGATCCTCATGGCCACCTCGCGGACCCGCGATGCCGCGGTGGCCCAGCGGATCGCGGCCATCCGCACCGAGCTCGCGCGGGCTCGAGCACTCCGCGAGGCGGGGCGGCCCCGCGAGGCCGAGCGCTTGCTGATGCCCCTGAGGACCCGCAGCCGGGAAGTCGGCGACCGAGCGCTCGAAGCCGACGTCCTCGTCGAGCTCGCCGAGGCCAGCGCCGCAATCGGCGACGGCCACCTCGCCCGCGCCTGGGCCGTGGAGGGCCTGCACGCCGCCGTTGCGGCCCCCAGCCACCGCATCGCGCTTCGTGCTGCCGTCGATCTCGTCCGCCTCGATGGCCACCTGCTCGGTCGCTTCGACGATGCCCACCAGTGGGCGCGCCTGGCCGACGCTTTGATGGAGCCCCACGGCGAACAGCCCGCGATGCGGGCCAAGCTCTTGCACGCGCAGGGTCTGGCCTTTGCCATGCAAGGGGAGCTCGAGCGCGCCAAGCTGATGTTCGATCGCGCCCTCGAGCTGCGCGCACGGATCGATCCGAACGCCGTCGACCTGGGCACGATGGCCGCCGAAGCGGCCGAGGCCCTCACCCGGCAGGGCGACCACGACGGTGCCCGCACGTACCTGCGCAGCGCCGCCGAGCACCAACGCCGACAGCTCGGGCCCCGCCACCCTGCCACACGTCGAAGTGAGACGGTCCTCGCTCGCGCCCGACCGGCCATCGACGGGTGACCTTCGGTGTCACGGGTCCGTGCCGTCCAGGCGCGCGAGGAGCTCGTCGAGCGGGGGAGTCCACGATCCGCGGAACTCGAACAGGCGTCCGTCTCGGGTGCGGAGATCCAGGCCGCTGGTGAACGGGCGCGCGAAAATGCTGGTGATGTCCCGGGGGCTGCTCGTGCGTTTGTGGACCGAGGCCAGGGCGCCCCAGGGGATGAGCTCGAGGTCGTCGGGATCGCGACCGATCGCGAAGCCATCGGCGTTCAGCTCGAGATAGGCGAAGGGACGCCGAGAGGTCAGGATGATGTAGAGGAAGGGTAAGAAGACGACGACCAGTATCCCATAGGTGATGCCGGGGGACGCTCCGAGCCAGGTGACGCCATACCCGATACCACCGAGGATGCCGCCGACGATCGCCACCATCGAGCCGAGGCTCGCGACCCACTCCAGGCGTGTCGACGGCGAGTCGCACGCGGCGCGGACGGGCGTCGCGAACCGCCGCGCACGCGCATCGGCATCGAGGCTCTTGCCCTCCTTGCCCTTCTCGTAGGCCTCGATCAGGTCCAGGATCTCCTGGCGCAGCGTGTCGGCCGGGCGGCCGTAGAATCGCTCGGGAACGCGAATCGTCCCGTCGGCCGTATGGATGTCGATCCAGGTGGTCGTGCCCCCGTGTCGGTTGGCCGCGTAGACGCGCAGTCGATCGGTGGTGACCCCCTGGATGTCGGCGAAGCGTACGAAGCGGGCGCGCGGCCATTTCCAGGGCAGCCCCCAGGGACCGACCGAATCGACGATCCTCACCCCCGAGGGATGCGCCTCGATGCCGTGAAACAAAAAGAGCTCCCGGACCTTGCGGACCCACAACATCGCACAGCCCGCCGTGACCAGCCCGATCGACCACGGGGCCTCGGTCGCGACACCGGCGAAGAACATCCAGACCAAAAGGCCGAGCACCGCCGACGTCGAGGCGACCCAGAAGATCGACGTGCCCTTGCCCGACGCCAGGACGCGAATCGCGGGGCGATCGGGTGTCGGGTGCGTCACGAGCACCAGGGTACCAGACGGGGCGCCTTCGAATGCGGGTCACGCGTCGGTGGCCGTCCGGCCGTCCGTGTTTCTCCTGGACCGTCGGCCGTCCGGCCGCGGTGCCGGTAGCCTCGACGGCGACGTCGATCGCGGTGGACGGCGGCGTATCGGAAACGCCTCGCGAGGCGACGACAACGTCGGCGCCGACGCTGGCTGCGTTGCTCTTCGCTCGACTACATGTCCGAGATCCTCGTGGTCTCGCGCCTCGTCGGCGCCGACGCTGATCGCGTTCTCATCCCACGGGACTTCGCCGACACCTTGCTAGGCTTCGGTCATGGGGCGGTGTGTCTCCGTGGTCACCGCGATCGGCCTCGCGTTGGTCGGGGTCACCTGTGACGACGGGCAGGGTGGGGGACCCAAGAGCGCCGGGGCGGCGGACACGGGGGGGCGCGAGCCCGTCGGCGACGCGTTCGGCGACGCCACCGCGGGAGACGGCACCACCGAACCGATCGGTACGCCCGGATGCGGCCGCGATCCGGGCCCGGTGCTCGACGGCGTGGTCGAGGTGGACGGTCAGACGCGCACCTTCGTTCTCGAGCTCCCGCCCGACTACGACCGCGAGACGCCGTATCCGCTGGTGTTCGTCTGGCACGCGTGGATGGCCAGCGGCAGCGAGGCGCAGGCGACCCAGCGCGTCGGCGAGCGCTGGGGCATGAACGCCATCGTCGTCTACCCGGACGGGTTGCCCGAGCCGGAGTCCGGCAACGAGGGGTGGGTGACCGACCCCGGCGGGCGAGATTTCGCGTTCTTCGATCGCCTCTACGAGGTGCTCGCGCACGATCTGTGCTTCGACCGAAGTCGCGTCTTCACCCAGGGGTTCAGCCGGGGTGCCTACATGGCCAGCTATCTCGCCTGCCATCGCGGGTCGCTCATCCGCGGCCTCGGGATGATCTCCGGGGGGGGCCCCGAGCCCGACGCGGTTTGCGAGGGACCGGTGGCGGCCATCCTCTTCCACGGAGAGGTCGACCCCATGGTGCCGATCCTCCAGGGGCAGGTCGGTCGCGATCGCTGGCGTGCCGAGAACGGTTGCGGAGATCGAACGCGCCCCGTGGCCGCGCACCCGACCTGCATCGCCTATCAGGACTGCCTCCCCGGCTATCCGGTGGTGTGGTGCGTGCACGACGGAGACCATCGATACATCGGCTGGGCCGCCCAACCCATCGCCGACTTCTTCGGCCGACTGTGAACGACCCCTGGCGCCTACCGAGAGATCTCCAGGCTCATGGGGCGACAGCCATGGGCGGTCGGAAAAGACGAAGTCGTCGGTCCCGTCGTGATCGAGATCGGCGACCAGGACGAGGGCAGCGGGGCCCGAGAACGGGTCGAAAAACAGGGGAGGGAGCACCGGTCGGCACGCTCACGAACCGTTTCGCCGGATCGAGCACCTCGAAGGTCCCATCGGCATCGACGTCCGCGACCATTGGATCGGCATCGACGGTCGTCCCGAGCGAAGGTGTGGGGAGCCGTCGTGCACGAGACGAGCGGCCGGCCTCGTCGGGCGTGGCTCGAACTCCCGGCCGCCGCGGCCGGCCCTCGTCGGGAGCGACCTGCTCGCGAGCATCTTGCTCGCGTCCGTTGAGGGTGCCCCGAACCCGGCATACAGTGGAGACCATCGATGCTCGCGCTGGTTTCCAGCATGGTTCTGGTCGTCGGCGTGCCGACTACCTCGTGGCGGTCGTCCCCCGACGACTACTGGTGGTCGACCGGGCGCGACCGTTTCGGCCAGTACGTTCGACTGGAGGTCGACGCCCTCGCGACCCCGCGCCTGTTCCCCACGCCCATGTACGGGGGACAGCTCGGCATCTCGTTCGGTCGACGTTGGGCACACGCCCGTGTGGGGGTCCTCGCCGCCGGCAACGAAGCCTTCCGCCTGCTCCCCGAATCCCGAGTCGGCGTGATCATGGAGACCACCGACCTCGAAGTGTGCACGGCCGGACGTTGGTATCGCCACATGGCGCGGCTGTGCGGTGGTACCCAGGCGGGCGTGCTCCACCTGCGTTGGGAGAATTTCGACGAGCCCGGCGCACGCGAGATGCCCTGGGTCGCGTTCGTGGCGGGAGGGCAGTATGCCCTCGCGCTCGGAGCTCATGCCGACGTGCACGCGGGGATCGGGCTCGTCGCGCCGCTGCTCGTGCCCCGCATCGGAGCACGAACCTCCGTCGGGGTCGTGCGGTATCGGGCGGCGAATGTCGCACCGACCTTCTCGGTCGGCTTCGGGCTGCGCCTGCATTGAACGACTCCGCGTCGGGAGCCGTTCAGCCGCAGGCGGGGTTGAAGACGTGCACGGCGCGGCCCTGCCCCTCGTCTCCCGAGCCGTCGGGGTACCGGACGATCACCGTCCGCTTGTTCGCGTCCGCGATCTGCTGCGCCAAAGGAGGACCGTCCACGCCGCGCAAGAGGGCGTCCATGCAGCCGTGGCCGCGGCTGGGATCACACGGCGGCCTCGAGATGTCCAGCACGATGGGGCCCTTGCCCGTCAGCGGGATCTCTCCGCGCAGGATCGCCGTCGCGGCGTTCTGCTCGCTGTGCCACCAACGCGTCCTGCTCGCGCCGCTGTCCACCGCTTCGGACCGGGCGTCCTGCAGCGGAACGCCCCCTTCGCGTCCGTTGTAGGCGTGATAGGTGATCCCGTTGTCGCCGTCGGAAATGTCGGTGACCGTCGCGCCGCCGAGGTCCACGCGCTGTCCATCCACCGTGTCGTGGCCGCCGACGTAGGGGCCGGTGGCGGGCGTGTTCACCTGCGTGCGGCTGGTCTGCACGGAGCTGGCCGGGGCGATGATCGTCCCCTGCCGCATCTCGCCGATCGGGTCGACGTAGATCTCCGGTGAAGGGACGTACGCATAGCGATTGAGCCCGCCTCGCAGCCCGGCCGGGTCGGGGCTGATGTATCGACCGCACTCGGGGTCGTAGTAGCGCTGGAAGTTGTAGAACAGGCCGCTCTCCTCGTCGTACCACTGCCCGACGAAACCGACCGGCGTGTCGAGCCCGTCTTTGCGGCTCCCCCAGGTCGTTCGGTCCACGATCCCCACCAGCGTGCCCCGCTCGTCGAGGACCTCCGACGGGTTGCCGACCCGGTCCGGTAGCACGTACCGGTGGGTCTTGCCGGTGGTGGCGACGAGCTGGTGCCGTACCGGCTCCCAGCCGAAGAACAGTGGGCTGTCGCCGCGGATCTCGTAGACGAGCTGGGTGCCGTCCCACACGTAGCGGACGCGATCCTGGGGGCGGGGTCCGATCTTCCAGATCCGCCGTCCCACGCCGTCGTACCGGTACGTCCAGACCGCTCCGTCGGGGCGTTGCAGCTCGACCAGCCTGCCGAACGCGTTCCACCGGTAACCCCACACCTCGGCGCGCTCGCCGGGGCGCGACACCCCCTTGCGGACGAGGCGGCCGGCGGCGTCCCACCGATACGCGATGGTCCGATCCGGAAACCTCGCCTCGACCAGCCGACCGGCGTCGTCGTACCGGAACGTCGTCTCCTGGCCTCCCTTGCGCCGGCCGTGATCGGGGATCTCGTTCCAGGGGATCCCGGCCCCGGCGAAGACTTGCTCGAGCAGGACGTGGTTGTCCTCCACCTCGATCGTCCAGCTCCGGTTGCCGTCGCGATTCCAGCCGTAAAAACAGGTGGTGCCCGACAGGTGATCGTCGGCCATGAGCCGATCGACGCCGTCGTGGACGAACCGCCGCCAACCCCTCAGCGAGTCGTTGACCAGAGACACCGCGCCCCCGGGCGCGTAGCGGAACTCCCGGACGAACGCGGAGCCGCCCCCTGGGGCGACCCCGGTGTGGACCCCGGCTCCCGGTCGATAGCGCTGGCTCGCCGGACGCCCCATCGCGTCCCAGGTGGTCTCGAACACCCCCGCGGCGGGACCGAGCTCACGACGCCGCTCCCGTCCGACCCCGTCGTACTCGAAGCGCAGCGCGCCGAAGCCGAAATCCGCGGAGGTGCACAGGCCGCGACCCTCGTACTCGAAGGTGGCCGCGTGTCCCAGCGAGCTGCGAAGCGCCGTGCGCCGCCCCATGACGTCGAGCTCCTGGGCGAGCTCGACCCCGTCGTGTCGCTCGACCACCACCCGCCCGAACGCGTCGCGCACGTACTCGGATACCGATCCCGGCGCCTCGACCTTGGCGATGGCGCAATGCACGGGATCGTAGGTGTAGACCACGTCACCGTCGGGGCAGCTCACCTTGACCAGGTGTCCGAGCTCGTCGTACTCGCGATCGAATCGGACGCCCATCGGATCGATCACGGCCTTGAGCTGCCGGTTTTCCCAGACGTATTGGATGGTGGTGCCGTCGGACTGCTCGTGCCGCACGAGGTCTCCGTTGTCGTCGTAGTGGAACCGGTTGGTCGCCCCGGACGGCCGACGCACGGCGAGCATCCGCCACATCTCCGTGTCCCATTCGAGCTGGAAGACCTGTCCGGAGAAGTCACGCACTTCGACCGGTTGCCCGCAGGCGCGGTACCGGATCGATCGCTCCCGGCCGTCGGGGCGTCGCTCCCGGAAGAACGTCTCGCCGCGGTCGCGCAGAAACTCGTGCACCGTGCCGTCCGGGTTGGTGCGTCGCCGAATCCGCTGGCCGGCGTCGTACTCGAAGCGATATTCCCCGCCCTCGGGATCGCGCTGCCGTACCAGCAGGCCCAACGCGTCGTACTCGTAGGACCAGTAGAAGCCCCCGGGGTCGCGCCGCCCGACGATCCGCCCGAATGCGTCGTAGGTGAACCGCTTCTCGGCCCCCGCGGTGTCGCGTTCGACGATCAGCTCGCCCAGCTCGTTGTACTCGAACTCCCATCGGCTCCCGTCGGGGCCCACGAGGGCGCGCACCAGGCCGTCGTCGTCTCGCTCGATCTTCATCTGCAGGCCGCGCCAGTCCGTGTACGCGATCATCCGGTGCTCGTCGTCGAAAGCGAAGGTCTGATCGCGTCCTCCCGGCCACGACACCTTGGTCCGCCGGCCCAGCGCGTCGTACTCGAATCGGGTCGAAAAGCCGCTCGGGTAGGTGATCGAGGCGAGGCGACCCAGCGCGTCGTACTGGTTGACCCGTCGTTCACCCCCCGGCGTCGTGGTGCGGATCACCTGTCCCGCGTCGTTGAGCTCGTGCACCGTCTCCTTGCCGTGACTGTCGCGTACACGGGTCGTTCGCTTCGTGTCGTCGTACTCCAACCAGCGCTCGTTGAGGTGATCGGGCCCCGATGCATGCACACAGCGATTGCGGGAGTCGTACGCGTAGGTGAACGTCACCCCGATCCGCTGGGCCTGGCTGACGAGGCGGTCCTCCGCATCGTACTGGTAGCGGGCCAGCGCCCCCTCCTGATCGTCGACGCTGACCAACCGGCCACGCGCGTCGTAGCCGTACTTCACCCACACGCCCAGCGGCGTGCTCGGGTCCGCGAGCGCCTCGACCTTGTCGAGGCGCCCGGCCGCATCGTAGGTGAATCGCAGTGAGCGCCGCTGCCGACTCTGTCGCGCCGAGACGATCCGCCCGCGCGTCCACCCGAATTCCACACGCACGCCTCGCGCGTTGCGGGCCATGACGAGCGCGTAGACGCGGCTGCCCTCCTGGCGCTGGAACACCAGCTCGACGCCGAAGCGATCGTTCCCGTAGCCGATCACCGCGAGCCGACCCTGGCCGACATCGCGAAGCTCGAGCCCGGCGGCGGGCAGCCGGAGGCGACCCGTCCGCGCCAACGTGTGGTCGAGATCCTCGAACTGAAACTCCGTGCCGTCCGGGAGTCGATAGGCGAATCCCTCCAGAGTCTGCCGCAGCGTGTAGTCGAGGCTGCTGCGCCAGCCCGGCCCGAGAATCGTCGCGGGCTGCCCGACGAACGCCGAGCTGTAGTACCGCTCGGCGAATGCCGGCACGGCACCGGCAAGCGCGATGTCGGTCGCCGCGAGGGTCAGCGCTCCAGTGGCGACATCGATGCTCATGCCGGATCGCCTCGAACGCGGGCCACGTGGCCGGCGCGCGCCGAAACTATCACGACCCCATGGTCGAGGTCACCGCTGCGCACCGACGCGTCACGGCTCTCGCGACGTTGCCCCGGGTGGGAGCGCTCGCCGCCGGGCGGCTGCCTCGAGCTGCTTGCGTTCCGCCTTGCGGCGCCGCCTGGCCTGTCGCTTGGTCTCACCGGGTCGGCGTCTGCTGACCTCGACCTGGCCGAACACGACCTGACCGACGATGCGGATCGTCGAGGGCCCGTACGGTTGCGTTCGATCGTCGTCTTCCTCCAGCGAAGCCACGAACACCGACAGATCGGAGACGACGCGCAGGCCCGGCGGCACGACGAACACCAACTCGGCGAACACCACCGACACGTCGAACACCGTCTCTCCGGGTGCCAGCACGGCCTCCCGCAAGTCGAGCTCCACGCTGGCGAAGATCGCACGCACGGTGTTGTCGCGGGCCGGCATCCACACGCCGCGCCGACTGGCCTCACCCAGGACGGCCGAGATCTCCGAAGAGAGCGGGACGTCGTCGGGGCGCGCCAAGCCGTGGGGGGCCGACCCGGCGGGGACCATCGCGAGCGAGGGCGCGAGGTCGGCCGTCAGGATGGCGATCGCCCGAGGCGACGCAGCGTCGGCGAGCGCATCGAGACGCCGGTCGAGCTCGTCGGCGCCGATCAGGTCTTCGGCGAAGGCCGCCGCGAGTTGTTCGCGGGCGCGGGCGCGCGCATCGCGAAGCTCCTGTCGGTTCACCGGTTCCGCGGTCACGCGCACGAGTCTACGCCGAGCCTCCGGTCGTGGGATTGTCTGGCGCCGATCCCTCGTCGCTTCGCCTCCGAGGTCACGTGCACCGCACGGTCGCGATACCATCCGCTCCCCGTGGCGGACGACGCTCTGTCTGGAGCCTTCGCCGGTCTCCTCGATGCTCTCCTCGCCGCCCCGCCGCAGATGCGCCGAGGTCTGGTCGAGGCCGAGATCGACCGCGTCCCCGAGGACCTCGCCGCGTGGCGCTCGTTCTTGCTGGAGACGGTCGAGACCATCGCGAATCTTCCTTCGGTCGGCCTTCTGCAGCTCGCGTTGATGCGGCCGCCTGGATCGCCGGTCCACCAGGCGGCGCGCCGTTACCTGGACACACGGGGACCACCGGCGGTTTCGTGGCTGCGCTACGTTCTCGGGCCCGCGCACGCCCAGTCGACGCCTCGGTGCACCTTCCGGGGGCACGAGACGCCGATCACCGGCCTCGCGGTCAGCGGTGACGGGCGCCTCGTCGTGTCCGGCTCGGCGGGGCGCGACAACACGGTGCGCGTGTGGGATCTCGACACGGGCGCGTGCCTGAGGGTCCTGCGCCACCCTACGGAGGTCAACGACGTCGCGATCGATTCCTCCGGCCGCTTCGTCGCCGCCGGGGGATTCTCCGAGAGCATCGTCGCGGTGTGGGATCTCGAGACGGGAAAGCGGCGCAGCAAGATCGACACCCGGCGCGATCGTGCGTTCGTGCGATTCGTGCCCGGGCGAGCCGACGCGCTCGTCGTCGCCGACGGAACGCTCCAGCGCTGGTCGCTCGAACGGCGGGCGCGTCGGGTATGGAAGGCCGAGCCCGATCGGGCCGCCGACGCGCATCCTCTGCTGTTCATCGACTGCGACGCGGACCGGGTCGTGTGCCTGGAGGTGTCCTACGCGGACGGGGCGGTGCACCTGCGCACGCACGCCATGGAGACCGGAGCGCTCGTCGCTCGGGTCGCGCTCGACGTACGCCTCGACCCCGAAGAGAGCGCGGGGACGTTGCGACTGTCTCCCGACGGGACCACGGTGGCATGGGCATCGTGGCTCGAACGCCCCGGTCGGATCGACCTCTTCGACGTACGGACGGGGGGGCGCGTCCGGTCGCTGGCGGGGCCAGCCGAGGGCGTGACCGGCCTGGCCTTCGTCGATGGAAGCATCGTCGCGACCGGTGCCGACCACACGCTGCGCCGCTGGAGCCTCGACGCCGGCGAGCCGACGGGCGCCCTGATCGCGCACGCCGATCGGGCGAACGCGGTGGCCGTCGTACCGCACACGACCCGGGTCGTCACGGGCGGCAGCGACGGGGTCGTCGCGCTGTGGGATCTCGCGCACGACCTCGGTCCGCTCGCGCACGACCTCGGTCCGCCGGATCGTCTGCCGCCCCGTCCGCCAACGGTGGGGCAGCTCGAAACGCTGCCCGACGGGAGCCTGCTTCTTCGCACGGGGGCCGAGCTGCGTCGCCTGGAGCCTGCGACGGTCGAGATCCCCCGGCCCTGGCCCGACGCGTTGCCTCGGCGACAGGCGGCCGGGTTCGTCACCAGCCCCGACGCAGCGCGCTTGGTGGTGGCCCAGTACGCCTCGCCCGATCCGTCGGTCATGGGCGACGGCGAGATCGCCGTGAGCATCTGGGACGCCGAGACGGGGGAGCGCCGGGCCGTCGCAACGATTGCCGGGAGGTTGGTGGACGTGGCGTGGGTCGACGAGCGTGCGTTCGTGGTGACCGACTTCCTGTGGCCCGATCCCGCCGCGGCCACGCCGCTGGCGTGCGTCGATCCGGTCGACGGGAGCGTCCGCAGGACGGGGCCGTGGTCGGCGGCCGAGTTGCACGCAGTGCGAGCAGCTCGCGTCGGCGACCGCCTGTGCGTCGCCACGCACGACCGACGCATCCGGGTGATCACCGGCGGCGGCGAGGTGGTGGGCGTGCTCGAAGCCGCGGGACCGATCCACGGGCTGCACGCGCATCGCGACGCCGTGCACCTGCTGTCGGCCACCCCCGACACCCTCGAAGTGTGGAACCTCGGCGACCTTCGCCGCATCGAGGCGTTTCCCCTCACACCCGGAAGGATGAGCCCCAGCACGACCGTGCCCGTGCACCTGGCCATCCTCGACGATCCGCTCACCTTCGTCGCCTCGGCGCAGGCGCCCCGCGTCGAGCTCTTCCGCCCGGGAACGGAGGGTCGTTGGGCCGTCGCGCCTTCGGGCGATCGCTTCGTCACGCGTCTGCGGGCCTCGCCCGATCGCCACCTCCTTTTGGGCACCGCCGACGACCGCAGCGTCACGATCTGGGACGCCGACGGCACCGTGGTCGCCGCATGGCGGCTCGACACCGAGGCCCGGGACGCGGCGTGGCTCGGGGATCGGCACCTCGCGATCCTCGACGCCGCCCACCGGCTGCACCTCCTCGAGCTCGTCCGTCCGTGAGGCGTTCAGCAGGCGAGCGGAAGGTGGGGGCCGGGGGCGGCCTGCGTCGCCGGGTAGAACTGGCGGCACCACTTGCGGTACGCCGGGATCGGTCCGTCGCCCTTGGCCAGCACGGGGCGCTCGACGTAACGCTTGGTCTCCCAGATCGGCCGGTCGCGCTCGACCTCGGCGACCAGGCCCCGAAACAGCAGGTCGCGTACGAGCTGGTCCAACCCCGGCAGGCGGCGCTGGACGGAGGTGCCGATGCGGAAATGGATTCGCTCCCGGTCGATGGGGGTCGCGAGCACGAGTTGGCGAAAGCGGGCGCCGATCGTCGGAACCTCACCGTCGGCGACCGACCAGCCCAGCCCCTGCACGCGGATCGAGAAGCGTAGGGGAAGGCCGCGGCCCTCCAGCTCGAGCATTTCTCGCAGCGCGACGCAGTAGCTGTACTGGTCTCCGAGCACCCCGCCGAGCTCACCTCGCAGGACCTCCGGCGGAAAGTAGGTCGGCGTCCCCTCGATCCACTGCAGCCGGCGGTCGATCTCGCGCTCGTGATGGCCGGCGTCGAGGAGCGCAAAGCCGAAATCCGTCACCCGGACGCGGCCGTCGTCCCCGATCATCACGTTGTCGGGCTTGAAATCGCGGTGCGCGATGCCGGCTTGATGCGCCGCTTCCAGTCCCCGTGCCGCATCGAGAAATCGCTCGACGACCTGCACCCATCGCAGGTCGGATTGCCGGGACAGATATCGTCGCAAGTGGCCACCGCGGACGAACTCCATGGCCACCCACAGTTGCCCGTCTCGCGTCCCCATGTCGTGCACGACGAGCACGTTCGGGTGGTTCACCCCGGCCAGGGCCCGTGCTTCACGCTGAATCCGTTCGCGATCGTCGTCCGCGGCGTCGGCCCGCAGGATCTTGACCGCGATGTCGCGCTCGAGCCCGACGCGAGTCGGCTCGTCGTGCTCGCCAACGACGGGACGTTGCTGCACGACGTCACGCTCCCGAATCAGGGCATGAACGGCAACGGGATCGGCGGTGCGGCGGCGTCCACGGTGGGCGACCTCGACGGCGGCGGAGACCTCGAAGTGCTCGTGATGAGCTTCGACCACGGTCTCGACCTCTTCACCATCCCGGGCTCGGCCGAGAACAGCCTCCTGTGGCCGACCGGTCGCGCCAACCTGCTCCGCAACGGCCGTGGCCCGTCCTACTGAGCCGCGCCCGGCGGAGGTGTATCGCGTGGGTCAGGCGAAGGGATCGCGGAGGTCGGAGGGGGGGATGGGGCTGGGGCGCTCGACGACGACGCGCTCGGATCGAGGGGCGAAGGGGCTCTGCAGCAAGCCGGGGGCGGAGGGTCGAGCGACGGTCGGACGGACGTCGAACGGGTCGAGCAGGGTGGCGGACGGCGGGGCCGCGACGGCGGACGGCTCGGGCCGATCGACGAAGGGGTCCCGCAGATCGTGCCGCTCGGATCGAGGGGCCAAAGGCTCGCGCGTCGGCAGCTCGGGCGCCGTCGGGGCGGCCGGGTCGACGGTGGGGCCCAAGTCGACGGGGGCCGAGGTCGCGGGGGTCTGGAGGGCGGCTCCGAGCAGGAGAGCGGTGAGCGTGATCATCGCGGCGAGGTCCGTTCGACGGCGGGCGCGGCCCTCGACTGCAATCGGAGTGCCACGCCCGCGTACCGTGTGATCTCCGTCATGGGTGCGCCCGGGGGCCGGACGGGTGTGGCGTCCCGCATCACCGCGGATGCGGCCGAATGCTGCAGTCGTCGAGCTCCACGGCGATCCCGCGGAGGCCGCGGACGATCCCCGAGCCCCCCGGGTCCGCCTGCTAAGGTGGGGAGGTGCGCGGCGGATCCATGGTGCTCGGGGCCGTGCTCGCGCTGGCCCCGGTGCAGGCGCGGGCCGAGATGAAGGATCCCGAGCCCGTCCAGGTGGTGCCCGAGCGCAAGCGCGGCAAGGAGCGACGCGCCGAGCGGCGGGCCAAGGACTGGTCCGAAGGGGGGCAGCGTCGCGGCATCCTGGAGCTGACGCTCGGGAGCATCACCGCCGGTGTGGCGCTGTTGCTCGTCGGCCGCGGCGGCTGGGAGCTGCACCAGGCCGCGGTGTTGCGGGACACCTGCGACGAGGGATCGCTCGACGTCGCTTGCCTGCTCGACGACCCGACCGCGGGCTCCAGGGTCGCCGCGGGCCTGTCGTTCGCGTTCGCGGTCCCCGTCGGGATCGCGAGTGGGTTCTTGTTCGCCCGGGGCGTGCGAACCCATCGGGACTACAAGGCGTGGAAGGCCCGGCAATCCCGCACCGTGTCGGTGCACCCACACGCCGGTCCGCACGGTGCCGGCCTCGTCCTGCACGGCCGCTTCTGAGCCGAACGTGCCCCCGCGCGATCACGGCCCGGCGATCGCGGTCCGGCTGACGAGGTCGTCCCCTCCGTCGTACGCCAGCATCATCGCGTCCACCAAAGCCATCCCCAGGCGCACGTAGCCGCGTCGCGTCAGGTGGATGTGATCGTTCTTCGCCATCTGCGGCGTGGCGTGAACCCACTTGGTCATCGACAACGGACCACCCATGAACGCCAGGGTGTCCCAGAAACCGCAGCCCTTTTCGGCGGCCACGCGCGCCTGGATCTCCACGATCTGCAGGAGCCTGGGTCGCGGTACCCAGCCGCTCTCCGTCGGCAGGGGGAAGTCACCGGGACCGATCAACAAGCAGCTCGCCTCGGGCGCGACACGGCGAAACTTGTCGAGCACTTCCCGCAGCTCGCGCTCGTAGATCTCGATGGGCCGATCCGCGTCGGTGGCCTCGTTGGTGCCGTAGAACAGCGCGTACAGGTCGGGCGCCCGCCGACGGACGTTGTCCCCCCACACGGCCTCGTCCCACTTCAAGATGTTGGCCGCGCGCGTGCCCCCGATGCCCAGCGTGTCGACCACGACGCCGGGCGTGTCCCGCTCGATGGTCATCCCGAACAACCGCACCTCGCCGTCTCCGACCGGGCGGATCTCGATCTCGTGCTCGCCCTCGGGGAGACGCAGCGTGTGATAGCCCGCCTTGGGTTCGGGACCGCGGGTCCTGACCGTCGCCGCTCGCCGGCCGTCGGCGAAGACCTCGAAGCTGCCGCCTTTGGGCTGCTCGAGGTACATGATCTCGTAGATCGATCCCACGGTGCCGGGACGATGCCGAACCCGGCCGAACGCGCGCTTGTCACGGGTGGACAGGCTCGCACCCAACAGGCCGAAGTACCCGTCGCTCCGACCGTCGCGTCGTTGCGCGTGCTCGGTCTTCCAGTACTTGAAGCCCTCGACCTCCAGCTCGACGTGGCCGTACCACGCCCAGGGCTTGGCGACGTGCACGAAGCCGTGGCCCCCGTCCCCGAAGCGTTCTTGCAGGTAGGCGCGGACGTAGTGCGGGTAGATGTCGGCGTCGGTGTGCGAGCCGCCGTACAGGAGGACGCGGACTTTGCCGTCCGGATCGCGACCGGCTCGAAGATCGCGGAGCGCCTGGTGAAAATGCCCCAAATGAGCGTCCCCCTCGGGTCCTTCGATCGGTTCGAACAGCCCGAGCGCGTTGCCGTTGATGTAGCCGATCCCCGACGTCGCCGGGGCCTCGGTCGATCCCCCCAGGCCCGAAGAGCCCTGCAACGAGAGCAGCAGATCGTCGTCGATCGCGCTCTCGCCCGGCAGCGGCTCGTCCTGCGACGACAGCCACGGGACCGGTCGGCCCTGCGCATCTTCGAACAGCCCCCGCCCCAGGAGCGCGCGCTGGGCCTCGGCCCGAGCCGAGAGCGCCTCGGGGCTCAGCACCGGGAGCAGCGGGACCTCCTCGCTCGTCGAGCCCTGCGCACTTGCGTCGGCCAC